>JAQUMH010000002.1 GCA_028718185.1 Elusimicrobiota bacterium | reverse complement strand
GTAAACGGCGGCCGTAACTATAACGGTCCTAAGGTAGCGAAATTCCTTGTCGGGTAAGTTCCGACCTGCACGAATGGCGTAACGATGGGGGCGCTGTCTCAACGATGAATTCGGCGAAATTGTGCTGTCAGTGAAGACGCTGACTGCCCGCAACAAGACGGAAAGACCCCGTGGAGCTTTACTGCAATTTAATCTTGAATTATGGGATTGTCTGCGTAGAATAGGTGGGACCCTTTGAAGTTTCGCTTTTGGGCGAGATGGAGGGGACAGTGAAATACCACCCTGATCATTCTGTGGTTCTAATTCTATGCCGTTTAACCGGCTGGGAGACAGGGTTTGATGGGCAGTTTAACTGGGGCGGTTTTCTCCTAAAATGTAACGGAGAAGTTCAAAGGTCACCTCAGCGCGAATAGAAATCGCGCATCGAGTGCAAGGGCATATGGTGGCTTGACTGCAAGACGTACATGTCGAGCAGATGCGAAAGCAGGACCTAGTGATCCGGCGGTTTGAAAGTGGAATTGCCGTCGCTCAACGAATAAAAGCTACCCCGGGGATAACAGGCTTATTTGGTCCAAGAGTCCATATCGACGACCAAGTTTGGCACCTCGATGTCGGATCACCCTATCCTGGGGCTGGAGTAGGTCCCAAGGGTTTGGCTGTTCGCCAATTAAAAGGGTACGTGATCTGGGTTCAGTACGTCGTGAGACAGTACGGTCCCTATCTGTTGCGGGTGATATGAAATTTGAAAGGATCTGATCATAGTACGAGAGGACCTGATTGGACGAACCTCTGGCGTACCAGTTGTCATGTCAATGGCATCGCTGGGTAACCAAGTCCGGATGGGATAAACGCTGAAAGCATCTAAGCGTGAAACCCGCCTTAAAACAAAATTTCACAACTTTCATGTTTTCGTAAGAAAACAGTGGGGGTAAGAAGGCCACTTGTAGACTACGAGTTTGATAGGCAGGAGGTGTAAGTATTGTAAAGTATTAAGCTGACCTGTACTAATAGGCCGTTCGACTTGACCATATTATTTGGTTAAATTAAGACAGTTTTAGAGTTTATAGAGTTATTGAGTTTTAGGGTTTTTAACCCTATGACCCTATAACGCTAAAACTTTATAACACAAATTTTCCCCGGTGGTGTTTCCGGTAGGGCAACACCTGTTCCCATTCCGAACACAGAAGTTAAGACTACCAGGGCTGATGGTACTTGCTGCTAATTCGCGGCTGGGAGAGTAAGTCGCTGCCGGGGGTTTTTTTAAAGACGATTAAAAAGATTGTAAAGATTGAAAGATTCAAAGATTATCAAATCTTTCTAATTTTTTAATTTTCAATCTTTTAATTGTCTTTGTAGTCAAAGACAGTGGGGTTCCGAGTCCCGAAGTGTGGATGAGGGATTAAATAAAAGCAAAGGCGTTCACGTGTTCATATGTTCATAAGTTAATACATCAACAAGTGAACACATCAACACATGAACGCAGTTATCTTTTTCCCCGCCGAGACATAAGGAAGTTATCTTCCCTGTCCGCCAATGAATAAGTGGCGGATTTGTTCTCGGGAAGATATTTTTTTCGAAAGGAATAGGTTTATATGATTAAAACCAAACAAGAAAAACAGGAATTTGTAAAATCATTTGAAAAAGACTTAAAAGATACTAAAAATTTTTGTTTTGTCAATTATCAGGGAATAACCGTAAAAGGTTTAGAGGATTTAAGGAAGAAACTTAGCGAGGTTGGTGCAACATTTCTTGTAATAAAAAATCGCCTTGTTTTAAAGGTACTTAAAAATCTTACATTAGATGGTTTTGACGAATATCTAAAAGGTCCTACTGCAATAGTGCTTGAAAAAGGAGACCTTGTAAAAACCATCAAACAACTCTCATCTTTTTCAAAAGCGAATAATCAATTTAAATTAAAAGCAGGTTATCTCGACAACAAGCTTATAACCATACAGGAAATTTCAAGAATTGCTTCGTTACCACCAAAGGAACAACTTATAGCATCTGTAGTTAACGGTATTTCGTCTCCCATGGTAAAAATGTTGAATGTCCTTTCCGGAACTACAAAGAAATTAGTTATTGTACTAAAACAAAGAGAACTAAAGTTACAAGAAAAAAAATAGAATTTTAGTGTAAATTAGGAGGTGTTTAAAATGGCAACAAACGGCAAAGATGAGATTTTAGATGCGATATCTAAAATGACTGTTCTTGAATTAGCGGATTTGGTAAAAGCACTTGAAGAAAAATTCGGTGTATCTGCTTCAAGTTTTGCGGCAGCTCCATCTGCAGCACAAGGTACTGGTGCGGCAGCAGAAGAAAAAACCGAATTTTCGGTAGTTCTTGTTTCTGCAGGAGCTCAGAAAATCAATGTTATTAAAGTAGTTCGTGAGCTGACAAGTCTTGGTTTAAAAGAAGCAAAAGATCTTGTTGAAGGAGCACCAAAGCCGGTTAAGGAAGGAATTCCAAAAGCACAGGCGGAAGAAATTAAGAAGAAGCTCGTAGATGTTGGTGCGACTGTAGAACTTAAATAAAAACTGTAGAAGCAGATAAACGCAGATTGTGGCGCAGATTTACGCAGAAGTTTTCTGCGTGTATCAGCGTAGTGTTCAGCGTTAATCAGCGAGGTATTTAATGAAAAGAGTTAGTTTTGCCAAGATTTCTGCGGTAATTGATTTGCCGGATTTAATTGATGTTCAGAAAAAATCATTTAGAGATTTTTTGCAAAGCGATGTTGAATTGGAAAAAAGAAAATTGACTGGTCTTCAGTCGGTTTTTTTTGATATTTTTCCTATAACATCTTCAAATGGTGAATTTTTTCTTGAATTTGTCTCCTATGAAATTGGTAAACCAAAATTCACAGAAGAAGAAGCATTACTTACCGATTCAAGTTATACCGCTCCTCTTAAAGCCACATTTCGTCTTTTATCAAAACAAGAAAAAGGTGCTCCAAAGGAGATATCCCAGCAGGATGTTTACATATGTGATTTGCCGTTGATGACAAGGAATGCGTCATATATAATAAATGGTGTTGAAAGAATAGTCGTCACTCAAATGCATCGTTCTCCGGGTGTTATTTTTGAAGAAGATGAAGAAACAAAAATATCTACGTATGGTAAACATCTTTATTTTGCAAAGATTATTCCTTATCGTGGTGCTTGGGTTGAATTTGAATTCGATGATAAAAATATTTTATGGGTAAGAATAGATAAAAAAAGAAAATTTTTAGCAACCACGCTTCTTCGGGCATGCGGTATTGAAAAAGATTCAGAGTTATTAAAAATATTTTATAAAAAGGAAACTATATCACTTGACGAAAAAGCAATAGGACGTATTGTTGCTGAAGATATCGTAGATACGAAAACCGGTGAAATTTTAGTAGAAGCAAACAAGAGAATAACTGAAGAATTTCTGGGTAAATTGCATCAGGCGGGGAAAATTAAAACACTACCGGTTATCATAACAAATATTTGCATAGATGAAGACACCTTTGTAAAAGACATGACAATTCATGAAACGCTTTTGCAGGATAAAAATAAAACTAAGCAAGAAGCAATAATGGATATTTACAGAAAGATTCGTGCGATGGAATTTATTAGTGATGATCAGGCAGTAAATTATTTTGAAAATCTTTTATTGAAAAATCCTAAAAAATATGATTTATCAAAAGTAGGAAGATATAAATTAAATAAGAAACTTAAAGTAATTTTTGATGAATTAAAATATGAAATGCCAAAAGAAACAAAAAAAACACTTACTGTTGAAGATATAGTATCGGTTGTTAAATATGTTTTGGATTTGAACAATGGCATTGAAAATAGAAGTACTGATGATATAGATCATTTGGGTAACCGTAGAATAAGGGCAGTTGGTGAGCTTTTGGAAAATCAAATGAGGATAGGGCTTGCCCATATGGTTCGTTTAACCCGTGAAAAAATGAATATGCAGGACCGTTCTCAGATTACTCCCCGTACTATATTAAATACTCAACCTGTAATAGGAATTGTAAGGAAATTTTTTGGCACCGGCCAGTTATCGCAATTTATGGACCAGATAAATCCATTAGCTGAACTTACCCACAAAAGGCGACTTTCAGCACTTGGTCCTGGTGGTCTTCATAGAAAAAGAGCCGGGTTTGAAGTCCGTGATATCCATCATTCGCATTATGGGAGAATTTGTCCCATTGAAACACCTGAAGGTCCTAATATCGGTTTAATAACATCAATAGCCTGTTATGCGAAAGTGAATGAATATGGACTTTTAGAGACTCCTTATAGAAAAGTAGAAAAAGGTAGAGTTACTGATAAAATTGAATATCTAACTGCGGATAAAGATGATGATTTCATAATTGCCCAGGCAAATTCTCCTGTTGATAAAACCGGAAAATTCACAACAAATTCCGTTTCTGCCAGGCATGCAAGTGATTTTATTTTTGTCAATCCTTCTGAACTTGATTATATGGATATTTCTCCTTTGCAGGTCGTTTCAACTTCTGCTGCACTTATACCTTTTCTTGAACATGATGATGCAAATCGTGCTTTGATGGGTTCAAATATGATGAGACAGGCAGTTCCGCTATTGATAACCGAACAGCCGGTAGTCGCAACAGGGATAGAGGATAAAATTGCAAGTGATTCCGGAGCAATTGTAGTTTGCAAAAGAAATGGACAAGTGTTAAGCGTTGATTCGAGACAGATAGCAATTCAGGATAAAGAAACTCAGGAAATAGATGTTTATAAATTAAGAAAATTTGAACGTTCAAATCAAGATACTTGCGTTAATCAAATGCCTATTGTAAGAAAAGGCGATACGGTTAAAAAGGGTCAAGCGATTGCTGATGGCGCATCTACAAAGAGTGGATCGCTTGCACTTGGCAGGAATGTTTTGGTTGCTTTTATGTCCTGGGAAGGTTATAACTACGAAGATGCAATTTTAGTATCTGAAAAATTGGTTAAAGAAGATATGTTTACTTCAGTTCATATCCAGGAATTTATAGTTGAAGCAAGAGATACAAAAATGGGTCCTGAAGAAATAACTAAGGATATACCTAATGTATCAAAGGATGCATTGTTAAATCTGGGTGATGACGGTATAATTTCAGTTGGCAGTATTGTGGAGCCGGGTGATATACTTGTTGGTAAAGTTGCTCCTAAAGGTGATCAACAAACAACTCCTGAAGAACGTCTATTACGGGTAATTTTTGGTAAGAAGGCGGAAGATGTTAAAGATGCTTCATTACGTGTGCCGCCTGGCGCATATGGCAAAGTAAGCGATGTTAAAATTTTTACAAGGAAGGAAAAACTTACTAAAGAAGAAACTAAAAAGCGGGTTAATGAAATTGAAGAAAAATATAAAACTGAATTAGAAAACGCTAAGAACGTTTTACAGGAAAGTGTAAAAGCAATTAATTCTTCAAAATTAAAAGCGAATGATAAAAAGATTGAGATAAACAAAGCTAAAGATTTATTCAAGAAGCGCCAGGTGGAAGTTAAAAAAGCAGAGAAATTCGAAAAGGAATCAATCAAAACCGGTGATGAACTTCCTATAAGCGTAAATAAAATAGTAAAAGTTTACATAGCAATGATAAGAAAACTTCAGGTTGGCGATAAGATTTCCGGACGTCATGGTAACAAAGGGGTAGTTGCGAAGATTCTTCCCGTGGAAGATATGCCTTACCTTCCGGATGGTACACCGGTTGATGCAGTTATTTCTCCTCTCTCTGTTCCTTCCCGAATGAACGTCGGCCAAATCCTTGAAATGATGCTAGGTTGGGCAGGGATAATGATATCGGCCCAGATGATTTGTCCGGTATTTGACAGCGCAACAGAGGACGAAGTTAAAGAACAGATCTCACTTGCAAAAAAACACTTGATTTCTAAAGGGGTAAAAGAAAAATATTTACCGGATGATAGTTGCCGTACTACTCTTTATGACGGCAGAACAGGTATTCCTTTTACTGAGAAGATTACAATAGGACATATGTATATTATGAAACTGGCGCATCTGGTTGACGATAAAATGCATGCTCGTTCTACAGGCCCGTATTCACTTATAACCCGACAGCCGTTAGGCGGTAAAGCACAGTTTGGCGGTCAGAGAATGGGAGAAATGGAAATATGGGCTATCGAAGGTTATGGTGCAGCATATACTTTACAGGAGTTTTTGACAATAAAAAGTGACGATGTCGTCGGCAGGACTAAAACATATGAAGCAATAATAAATGGCAAGCCAATAACACAAATGGGGGTGCCGGAATCATTTAAGGTTTTGGTAAAAGAACTTCAATCTTTATGTTTGAATATGGAATTGTTGAAAAAATAATAAGGTAATGAGAGAATAGGATTTATTATGGCGAAATTTTTTGATAAAAAACAGTTAAAGTTAGTCAAAGCAAAAAGAAAATCAGTGCCTCAATTAAATTATGCTGATTTTGACAAGATTAAAATTTCACTTGCTTCACCGGAAATTATTCATTCTTGGAGTTATGGTGAGGTTAGAAAGCCGGAGACGATTAATTACAGGACATTTAAACCCGAAAGAGACGGTCTTTTTTGTGAAAAAATATTCGGACCTGTTCATGATTGGGAATGTAATTGCGGGAAGTATAAATATATCAAACATAAAGGGGTAACTTGTGACCGTTGCGGGGTTGAAGTTACTGAATCAAAAGTCCGTCGTGAAAGAATGGGGCATATTGATCTTGCAACACCAATAGCCCATACATGGTTTTTAAGAAAAAATCCGTCCAAATTAGCTACCCTTTTAGACATGAAACTTTCCGATATAGAAAAAATCGTCTATTATGCAAGGTACGTTGTTATATCTGTTGAAAAGAATGAAGAAAAATTGCCAATTTATGAGAAGCAACTTATTACTGACGAGGAGTATCAAAAATTTAAAGGTGAAACATCTTTAAAATTTAAGGTTGGAATTGGCGCTTCTGCAATTTTAGATTTAATCAAGAACATAAATTTAGAAGACGAAGCAAAGAGTCTTCGTGCTGGTTTGAAGAAAGAAAGATCAGAAATAAATAAGGTGAAAATGGTAAAACGTTTGCGGCTCGTTGACGGGTTTTTTAAAGCGGGCATAAAACCCGAATGGATGATATTAACAGTTATACCGGTACTACCGCCGGATTTAAGGCCTCTAGTTCCTTTAGAAGGCGGAAGATTTGCTGCATCTGATTTGAATGATTTATATAGAAGAATAGTAAACCGGAATAACCGTCTTCGCCATCTTGAATCGTTAAAGTCACCAGAGCTAATGATACATAATGAAAAACGGCTTTTACAGGAATCAGTTGATTCTCTTATTGAGAATGGCGCTAAAGGTAAAGTAGTAACAGGCGCCGGTAGTCGTCCTCTAAAATCACTTTCAGATGTTATTAAGGGTAAAACTGGCCGTTTCCGTCAGAATCTTTTGGGTAAACGAGTTGATTATTCGGGTAGAAGCGTAATTGTTGTTGGTCCGGAATTAAAACTTAACCAATGCGGACTTCCAAAAGAAATGGCACTGGAATTATTTAAGCCGTACATTATAAGAGAAATTCTCAACAAAGGTCTTGTTTCATCCTTAAAAGCTGCAAAGAGGTTTCTTGAAAAACAAAGACCGGAAGTTTGGGATATATTAGAAAATATTACAAAAAATCATCCTGTTATGTTAAACAGGGCACCAACACTTCACCGTTTGGGAATCCAGGCATTTGAACCGGTTTTAATTGAAGGGCGAGCAATTAGATTACATCCGCTGACCTGCGCTGCTTTTAATGCTGATTTTGACGGTGACCAAATGGCTGTTCATATCCCCTTATCAGTAGAAGCGATAAAAGAAGTTAGGGAAAAGATTTTGTCAACTAACAACCTGCTTCTTCCTTCTAATGGCCGTCCTGTAGTATCGCCTTCTCAGGATATGGTAGTCGGTTGTGCGTATCTTACTAAATTAAAATCAAATGTACCGGGTGAGGGTAAGATTTTTTCCAGCAAAGAAGAAGTTATAACTGCATACCAAAATGAACAGGTTGATTTAAATGCCAAAATAAAGGTAAGTGGTATAAATAAAATACGCGAAGAAAAATTACAAAAATCGGAACAATCAAATCCGGAAAAATGGACTGATTATACAACGGTAGGTAGAGTTATCTTTAATAGTGTTCTTCCGAAAGAAATAGGTTTTATTAACAAAGCTATTGGGAAAAAAGACATTTCTAATATTGTTGAAACTAGTTTCAAGCAGTTAGGGAAGGATGTAACTGTATCGCTGTTGGATGATTTGAAGAAGTTGGGTTTTAAATACGTAACACTTTCAGGACTTTCAATTTCTTTAAATGATATTTTAGTACCTAGTGAGAAGGAACATATAATAAAAGAAGCAAGAAAGGAAGTTCGCGAAGTGGAAGGACAGTCGAAAAAAGGAATAATAACCAATCTTGAAAGATACAATCGAGTAATAGACATATGGACTCATGCTACTGATACAATATGTGATTTGATGTTTGAGAGAATGGCGGAACAGGAAAAATTACCTTATAAAAAAGATACGCCGAAATTTAACTCAATATTTATTATGGCAGATTCCGGTGCCAGAGGAAGCCGTGCACAAGTCAGGCAGCTTGGTGGAATGAGAGGATTAATGGCCAAACCTGCAAAACGTCTTACTGGTCAGATAGGAGAAATCATTGAGCAGCCGGTTGAATCAAATTTTAGGGAAGGGCTTACGGTTTTAGAATATTTTATATCTACACATGGAGGACGAAAAGGACTTGCTGATACAGCTCTAAAAACTTCAGAAGCAGGATATCTTACCCGTCGTCTTGTTGAGGTTGCCCATGATGTTGTAGTCACAGAAGAAGATTGCGGTACTATTAATAGTATAAAAGTTGGTGCTATAGTAGCTGGCGGGGAAGCAATAGAACCGTTATCAGAAAGAATAATTGGACGTTGTGCAGTAGATAATGTTGTAGGTGTTATACAAACACCGTCAGGAGAATATAAGGAAGAATTAATAATAGAAGAAAATAAGATAATAACTGCAGAGGCGGCTGAAAAAGTAAAGAAGGCCGGTATTGAAACTATAAGAATACGTTCTGTATTAACATGTGAAACAAAATATGGTGTTTGTGCTAAATGTTATGGACAGAATCTTGGCAGCGGCAAGATTGCAGAAGTAGGCGATGCTGTCGGTATTATCGCTGCGCAATCAATTGGAGAACCTGGCACACAGTTAACATTAAGAACATTTCACATCGGTGGTACTGCTTCCAGAATAATTAAAGTAGCCAGCATTGTAAGTGAAAAAGATGCAACAGTTAAATTTTACAATTTAAGGACTATAAAGAATCGTTCAGGAAAAATAATCGTGGTCTCAAGAAATGCCGAGGTGCAATTAGTTTCAGGACGAGAAAAGAAAAGCTATAAACTTCCTCATGGTTCAGAAATACAGTTTGTTTCTGAAAAAAGAGTTCCCAAAGGTACAGTTGTTGCTGAGTGGGATCCTTACACGCTTCCGATTATTACAGAATATTCCGGTAAGGCTCGTCTACATGACGTTGCGGAAGGTTTAACTATGCATGAGATTGAAGATAAAATTAGCAATCAGAAAGAAAGAATTATTGCAGAATATCGCGGTGCAAAAATGAATCCGCAGATTGTTATTAACGATTCATCAAAAAAAGTTGCTTCATATCCGCTTCCCGTTGGTACCCACATTGTTGTTTTTAATGAACAACCGGTAGAAGTTGGTGATGTTATTGCAAAAATTCCTAGAGAATATACAAAGAGTAAAGATATTACAGGCGGTCTTCCAAGAGTTGCAGAGCTTTTTGATGCAAGAAAACCCAAGAATGCAGCTATTATTTCCGAACTTGAAGGTGTTGTAAAAGTGGGAACCGAGAAAGGTACTACCGTTGTTACGATTGAAAGCGATAGCAGTATGAAACGTCAATATATGATTAGTCAAGGTAAACATCTTATTGTTTATGACGGTGATAGAGTATCAGTTGGAGAGCCGTTAACGGATGGCTCTATAAACCCGCACGATATACTTGATGTTTTAGGAGTTAAAGGAGTACAAGAACACCTCGTTAATGAAATACAAGAAGTGTATCGTTTGCAAGGTGTGTCAATAAATGATAAGCATATTGAAGTGATTGTAAGGCAAATGCTTTTGCATTTAAAAATAGAAAAAGCAGGTGATAGTGAATTCCTTGCCGGTGAAATAATAAATAAATTTGATTTTGATGCTATGAATAAAAAGGTTAAATCGAAAGATGGCGAATCAGCAGAGGCAAAGTCTATACTTCTGGGAATAACGCGTTCCGCACTCTCTTCAAAATCATTTATTTCAGCTGCATCATTTCAGGAAACACCGAGAATATTAGTGGATGCTGCTGTCAGAGGTGCTATCGATAATCTTACAGGTCTTAAGGAAAATGTTATAATAGGACATTTGATACCAGCTGGAACAGGTATTAAAAAATAAAAATACTTGACAAATTTTAATAATTTTATATAATATAAAACCTTGTATAAAATATTTAAGAAGCAGCAAAATAAAATATGCCAACAATAAATCAATTAGTTAAAAAAGGAAGAGTAACATTAAAACGGAAGAGTAAAACTCCGGCGATAGCAGGAGCTCCTCAACGCAGAGGAGTATGCACAAGGGTTTATACGACAACTCCTAAAAAACCAAATTCTGCACTAAGAAAAGTTGCAAGGGTTAAACTATCATCTGGTTTTGAGGTTACTGCTTATATTCCTGGAATCGGGCATAATCTTCAAGAGCACTCAATAGTTTTGGTAAGAGGCGGTAGGGTTAAGGATTTACCTGGTGTTAGGTATCATATAATAAGAGGAACCCTGGATACTACTGGAGTTAGTGGTAGAAATCAAGGACGTTCTAAATACGGTACTAAGAAACCAAAAGAAGGAGCAGTAAAAGCCGCACCTGCTGCACCAGCTGCACCAACAGCACCGGCAGCGTAGAAAAAAGAAAGGCGTTCTTAAGTTCTGTAGTTCTAAAGAACATTAAGAACACGAGAACATAAGAACATAGGAACTGAATTTAATATGCCAAGAAAACCAAGAAAAATAGAAAAAAAACCGACTAAAATAGATTATAAATATAACAATATTGTTGTTGCAAGAATAGTTAATGATATGCTTAAGAGCGGAAAACGTTCTCATGCTGAATCGATATTTTACGGTGCTATGGATATAATCAAAGAAAAGACAAAACAGGAACCGATAACAGTTTTAGATAAAGCAATAAAAAATATAAGACCGCTTTTAGAAGTAAAACCTCGTCGTGTAGGCGGTGCAACATATCAGATTCCAATTGAAGTGAAAAGTGCACGGGGAATCGCTTTGGCAGTACGATGGCTTTTAATGTATGCAAGGCAGAGAAAAGGAAGACCGATGGATGAGCGGTTAGCAACTGAGATAATGGAAGCTGCAAATAATACGGGTAGCGCGGTAAAAAAGCGTGAAGATACCCACAAAATGGCAGAAGCCAATAAGGCATTTGCTCATTATAAGTGGTAACCGCTCACAAGCAAATTTTTTTGAGACACTCGTTAGAACTCGTTCTGCAATTTGCTCCTGGAACAAAAAAGTCGCAAATTGAGGCTCTTAAAAAATTTCTTGCTCGCTTGCGATTAGAGAAAATCTTATGGCGACAGTTTTAGTTGAAAAAAAAGTTATTAGAAACAATAATAAAATGGCTGATATATCAACGATTAGAAATATAGGAATTATTGCACATATTGATGCTGGTAAGACAACTACTACAGAGCGGTTGCTCTTTTATAGTGGTAAAATTTACCGTATCGGAAATGTTGATGAAGGTACTACAACAATGGATTGGATGGAGCAGGAACAGGAGAGAGGTATAACAATAACATCTGCTGCTACCACCTTTTCGTGGCGTAATCACCAGGTAAATGTGATTGACACACCCGGGCATGTTGATTTTACGGCTGAAGTTGAAAGGTCTTTGAGAGTACTTGATGGTGCTGTTGTTGTTTTTTGTGGTGTTGGCGGCGTTCAACCGCAATCAGAAACAGTGTGGCATCAAGCAGACAAATATAAAATTCCGCGAGTTACGTTCATAAATAAACTGGACAGAACAGGTGCAAATTTTTTTAACGTGGTTGAACAGATGTCAAAAAAACTCCACGCTCACCCGGTGTTGCTTCAAATTCCAATTGGTAATGAAAGTGAATTTAAGGGTATTGTTGATTTAATCAAAATGAAAGCATTTCAATACATTGATGAACTTGGAACAAAATTAGAAGAAATCGAAATTCCAGCCAACTTAGTTCCGGTTGTTAATAAATACAGAGAAAAATTGATTGAGGCGGCTTCCGATGCTGATGAAAATATTTATAGTAAATATGTCAAAGGAATTAATGAATTTACGAGTGAAGAAATAATAAAAGCTATAAGAAATCTTACAATTTCTAATAAAATAGTGCCGGTACTAGCAGGGTCTTCGCTTAAAAATAAGGGGATTCAATTTTTGTTGGATGCTATTATTGATTATCTTCCTTCGCCGGTAGATATTCCTCCTATTGCAGGTATTGAGCCTCAGACGAAAGAAGTAATTCAAAGAAAAACAGATGAAACTGAACCCGTTACGGCGATTGCTTACAAAATTCAAACTGATCCCTTTGTAGGGCGGCTTACTTATATAAGAGTATATTCGGGAAAAATACAGAGAGGACACTCTATTTATAATTCCACCAGGGATTATCGTGAACGGATTTCAAAACTTGTAAGAGTTCACGCCGATCAAAGAGAAGAGGTTGAAGAAGTTTCGTGTGGCGATATAGTCGGTGTTGTAGGATTAAAGAAGACATTTACAGGCGATACGCTTTGTGATGAAAAGAAACCTATCGTTCTTGAAAATATAAAATTTCCACAACCGGTTATATGGCTTGCAATTGAACCAAAAACTAAATCTGATGAAGAAAAACTTTCAAAATCACTTTCGAAACTTTCCGAAGAAGACCCAACGTTTAAGTTGAAGATAGATGACCAGACCGGACAGACAATAATTTCCGGTATGGGTGAACTTCATC
Organism: Elusimicrobiota bacterium; assembly: GCA_028718185.1. Lineage (NCBI taxonomy): Bacteria > Pseudomonadati > Elusimicrobiota > Elusimicrobiota bacterium. Next base: position 288,256 of record JAQUMH010000002.1, on the reverse strand, counting down.
TTGAAGTTCTTGTTGAAAGAATGAAAAGGGAGTTTGGTGTAGTTGCAAATATTGGTAAACCACATGTTGCTTATAAAGAAACAATTGCAAAATCAGCTGAGGTAGCAGGAAAGTTTATTCGTCAAACTGGCGGACATGGGCAGTATGGTCATGTTGTTCTTTTAGCTGAACCAAATAAAAAAGGAAGCGGTTTTGAATTTATAAATGATATAAGAGAAGGGCGTATTCCTCGTGAATACTTCTCTTCGATAGAAGATGGAATTATCTCTGCACTTGAATCAGGTCCTATTGGTGGTTTCCCTGTAGTTGATATAAAAGTAACGCTTCTGGATGGTTCATATCACGAAGTTGATTCTTCTGATATTGCCTTTAAGATGGCAGCTTCAATTGCTACTAAGGATGCATTATCCAAAGCAAGTCCTGTTTTATTAGAACCAATAATGAAATTGGAAGTTATTACTCCTGACGATTATTTAGGAGATATTCTCGGTGATATAAATTCACGGCGTGGAAAAATTGAAAATATGAAAACTAGTAAAAAAGTTCATACTATTGAGGGATGTGTTCCCCTTGGAGCTATGTTCGGTTATTCTTCGTCACTTCGTTCTTTAAGTCAGGGAAGGGCAACATATTCAATGGAACCGGCATATTATGAGCAGGTTTCAGAGAAACTTGCTAAAGAAATATTAGGAACAGCATAAAAACAGTAGTGAGGTGTTAGTAGATAGGAGTGAGAAAAATCCCAAGCCCCTAACTACTTAAACCTATCTACTAATTCTATGGAGGGTAAGTATGGCTAAGCAAAAATTTGAGAGGAAGAAATTACATGTGAATGTAGGAACAATAGGGCATGTTGATCATGGCAAAACGCTTTTGACATCAGCAATCACAAAAGTGTTGGAAGGTAAAGGGTTATCAAAGTATATTAATTATGATCAAGTCGCTAAAGCGTCAGAATCGCAGGGCAGACGTGATGAAACCAAAATTTTAACCATTGCTATTAGTCATGTTGAATATGAAACGGCAAAACGTCACTATGCACATATTGACTGTCCGGGTCACGCTGACTATGTGAAAAATATGATTACTGGTGCTGCTCAAATGGACGGTGCTATTCTTGTTGTTTCAGCAGCTGATGGTCCAATGCCGCAAACTCGCGAACATATTCTTCTTGCTAGGCAGGTTAATGTACCTTACATAGTTGTTTATCTTAACAAAGTTGATATAGTTACCGATACTGAACTTGTTGATTTGGTTGAGTTAGAAATTAGAGAACTTTTGAATAAGTATCAGTTTCCCGGCGACAAGACACCTATTATAAGAGGAAGTGCTTTAAAAGCAATACAAGGTGACCAAAGCGAAATTGGTGAACCGTCAATATGGAAATTAATGGATGCGATTGATGCTACTATTCCGGATCCCAAGAGAGATGTAGATAAGCCGTTTTTAATGAGTGTTGAAGATGTGTTTACTATTACTGGACGTGGAACTGTTGCAACGGGAAGAATTGAAAAGGGAAAAGTAAGAACAGGTGATGCTGTTGAGATAGTTGGAATTCAGGAGACCAGAAAATCAGTTGCGACAAGTGTAGAAATGTTCAGGAAAATACTTGATGAAGCACAGGCTGGAGATAATGTCGGTGTGCTTTTAAGAGGAGTAGAAAAAGAGCAGATAGAACGTGGTCAGGTTATTGCTGCTCCCGGCAGTATTACACCTCATAAAAAATTCAGAGGGCAGGTATATATTTTGACAAAGGATGAAGGTGGAAGACATACACCGTTTTTCAATGGGTATCGTCCTCAATTTTACTTTAGAACAACAGATGTTACCGGAATAGTAAATTTACCAAAAGGAGTAGAAATGGTAATGCCAGGTGATAATGTTGAAGTGGTTGGAGAATTGATTACCCCTATCGCAATGGAAAAAGAACTGAGATTCGCTATTAGAGAGGGTGGTCACACTGTCGGATCCGGTGTTGTTAGTGAAATAATAGAGTAAACAAATGGCAAAAACAGAACAGTTAATACAATCACAGAGAATAAGAATTAAGTTGCAAGCATATGACCATAAAATGCTTGACCAGTCGTTAGCTGAAATAATTCAAACAGCAAAGCGGACAGGAGCATCAATTTCCGGTCCTGTTCTTTTGCCCATGAGAATAAAAAAGTATACAGTACTTAGTTCTCCGCATTGTGATAAAAAAGCACGGGAACAGTTTGAAATGAGAATTCACAAACGGCTTATTGATATTTTACAGCCGACACCTCAAACAGTAGATGCTCTTATGAAGCTGGATTTACCAGCTGGTGTAGATGTGGAGATAAAAGCGTAAGGACAATTAATAGATTTTATATGAAATCAATAGTAGGAACAAAAATCGGGATGACGCAAATATTTTTAGATAAAGGGGAAGCAGTTCCTGTAACTGTTATTTCTGCGGAACCTTGCATTGTAATTCAGAAGAAAACAATAAAAACTAATGGTTATAATGCTATCCAGGTTGGCTATGATAAAACTGAAGAAAAAAAACTTAACAAGGCGCAACTTGGTCATTTAAAAAAAGCAGGAACTAATATATTTGCACGACTTAAAGAGTTTAGAGTTGACAATCCGGATGAATATCAGGTTGGTCAGGAAATAAAAAGCGATATTTTTGCTATTGGAGATTTTGTTGATGTCACTGGTATTTCTAAAGGCCATGGTTTTCAGGGTGTTGTTAAAAGACATGGTTTTGGCGGTGGTCCTGCTACACATGGTCAATCGGATAAACAACGTGCTCCTGGTGCTATTGGTCCGCAAAGACCGCAAAAAGTTAGAAAGGGTCTTAGAATGGCAGGCAGAATGGGTGGTAGCGGAGTTACAATCCAAAAATTAAAAGTAGTAAAAACAATACCGGAAGACAATCTTTTGTTAATAAAAGGTGCTGTGCCGGGTGTTAGAAATTCTGAAGTTATAATATCTCAAACTATAAAAAATATCAAAGTGAAAGTTGAATCGCATAAGGAAGCAAAGAAAGAAGTTAAAAAAGAAGTGAAAAAGGAAGTTAAAGGAAAAAAGTAAAGGTTATTTATGATTGAAGTAAACATATATAATACAAGCGGTGAGCAAACAGGTAAAGTGACTTTACCTGAAAATATTTTTAATAATAAAATTAATATTGCCTTAATGCATGAAGTGGTTAAATGGTATCTTGCCAATGCTCGTCAAGGAACACATGCTGCTAAAACCAGAGCAGAAGTGTCCGGTTCCGGTAGAAAACCATGGAAGCAGAAAGGTACCGGTCGCGCAAGGGCGGGTAGTATTCGTTCACCGCTTTGGCGGCATGGTGGGGTAATTTTTGCTAAAAAACCAAGAGAGTTTTCATATTCAATGCCTAAAAAGAAAGTTCGTATAGCTCTGTTATCGGCACTATCATCAAAGGCAAAAGATAAAGGGATAATCGTAGTTGATGAAGTTAAAATTGAAAAACCAAAAACAAAAGAAGTATCTAAAATTCTCAAAAACCTGAAATTGAAAGATAAGGTTCTGTTAGTGTTAAAAAGAGATAAAATTTTTAATACGGCTTCAAGAAATATAGCTTTGCTTAATGTTTGCGATATTTCAGAATTAACAACTTATAATGTTTTAAATGCCAATAGAATTATTTTTACAAAGGAGTCACTAGATAGATGCTCGACACTTTCAATATAATAAAGAGACCGCTTATTACAGAGAAAACAACTAATATAAAAGACAAAGAAAATAAATTTGTTTTTATAGTTGCAAAGAATGCTAATAAAAACCAAATAAAAAAGGCAGTTGAAGATTTGTTTAATGTTGAAGTTGTTGATGTTCATACTTCTATAATGTCAGGGAAATTAAGAAGAATGGGTGTTCATGCGGGTTATAGATCAGATTTAAAAAAAGCAATTGTAAAAATAAAAAAGGGTCAAACAATAAAATTAGCAGAAGGCGTCTAAAAAGGAATAGAAGCAGATAAACGCAGATAACTACGTAGATGAACGCGGAAATTATCAGCGTGAATCAGCGTTGAGTTCAGCGTAAATCAGCTTCTACGTTGTTTAACATGGGAATAAAATCATATATACCATATACGCCGTCAAGGCGATTTATAACTACGGATGATTTTTCGGATATAACAAAAAAAACTCCGGAAAAGTCATTATTAGTTCAATTGAAGAAAACCGGTGGTAGAAATAACACCGGACGGATAACTGTTCGTCACCATGGTGGCGGACATAAAAGGATGTATCGTCTTATTGATTTTAAGAGGGACAAACGCAATATAAAAGCAGATGTTATTGCAGTTGAATATGATCCAAACCGGTCTTCCCGTATAGCACTTGTAAAATATACTGATGGTGAGAAAAGATATATAATATGTCCGTTAGGATTAAAAGTTGGTGATATAATAGAAAGTGGAGAAAATGTTGAAATAAAAAATGGTAATGCTCTTCCGCTTTCAAGTATTCCTTTAGGAACGCAAATACACAACATAGAACTTGTTCCGGGTTTAGGTGCCAAACTTGTCCGTTCAGCAGGTGGTGTTGCTCAGATAATGTCAAAAGAAGGTGAATTTGCGCAAATAAAAATGCCTTCCGGCGAAATAAGAATATTATGGTTAAAATGTTATGCCACAGTTGGGCAGGTTGGTAATTTAGACCACGAAAATATTACATTAGGGAATGCCGGTAGAAGCAGGCATCTTGGTATAAGACCCACTGTTCGTGGGACAGCGATGAATTCAGTTGACCATCCACATGGGGGTGGTAGAGGTAAGTCAAAGGGTAATAATCAACCTCGTTCACCGTGGAATCAGCCGGCAAAAGGTTTTAAGACAAGATCAAAAAAGAAATGGACAAGTATGTACATAATAAATAGAAGGCCAAAAGGAGTAAGATAAAGGTAGTTAAGGAGTAAAAGATAATGGGCAGGTCAACAAAAAAAGGTCCTTATATTGACGAAAAACTTCTAAAAAAAGTTGAAAAATTAAATGCAACCGGACAAAAAACAGTTATAAAAACATGGGCGCGAGTTTCTGTTATTCCGCCTGAGTTTGTTGGTCATACTTTTGGAGTCCATAATGGTAGAAAATTTATATCAGTTTATATTACTGAAAATATGGTAGGTCATCGTCTAGGCGAGTTTTCACCTACAAGATTTTTCAGGGGTCACGGTGCCGCTCATACAAAAGAAGCGTTAGAAAAGACATAGAGACATAAAAGGCGTTCACGAGTTGATTTGTTGATTTGTTAAAATTTGAACATATGAACACGTGAACATGTGAACGCAGTTAATTAAGGTGTTAAAATGGAAGCTAAAGCAGTTTCAAAATTTGGAAGATATTCATATAGAAAAGTTGGACAAATTCTTAAACTTATACAAGGTAAAAGAGTTTCCGATGCTTTTAATTTACTTATGTTTGTAAAAAAGGGTTCGGTTCATTTTATTGAAAAAGCTTTAAAATCAGCGACTGCTAATTGCGGGCGTTTAAAGAATCCTGAAACAGTTTTTGTAAAAGAAGCTTATGCAACTATGGGACCACCGATAAAAAGAATGAGACCCGGAGCACAAGGCAGAGGAAATCCATATAAAAGAAAAACTTGTCATTTGACAATTGTAGTCGCAGATAGCCGCAGATAAAAGGCACAGATGCCCGCAGATTTATCAGCGGTAATCAGCGTATAAATATCAGTGGCAATCAGCGAGTTTGCGGAGCAAACTATGGGACAAAAAGTTCATCCGAAGGGGTTAAGGTTAGGTTATTCTGCTGATTGGGATTCCAAGTGGTTTTCCCGTCGCAATATGGCTGACCTTTTAGAAGAAGATTTCAGAATAAGAAGATTCGTGAAAGAACGGCTTAAATTTGCTGCCGTATCAAAGATAACTATAGAGAGAGCAGGGAAATATTTAAAAGTTAACATTTTTTCTGCTCGTCCGGGGCTTGTTATAGGCAAACGGGGAGCAGATGTTGAAAGTTTAAAGAAAGAAATAGAAGAAATTTCCGATAAAAAGACCATAGTAAATATAATGGAAATAAAGCTACCGGAAACAAATGCGCAACTTGTTGCAGAAGGTATAGCTATGCAACTTGAAAAAAAAGGCTCATATAGAAGGGCGATGAAAAAAGCAATTGAAAAAGCGATGGGATCCGGTGCGCTTGGAATAAAGGTTATGGTCGCTGGTCGTCTTGGCGGTAATGAAATTGCAAGAACAGAATGGTTAAAAGAAGGCAGGATTCCTTTGCAGACATTTAGAGCTGAAATTGATTATGGATTTGCAGAATCTCTTACTACAATGGGAATAATCGGTGTTAAAGTATGGATTTTCAAAAAAGAACTTTTTCGGAAAACTGAAAAAGAGATGGTTGATGAGGCACGGCTTATAGAAAAACCAGAAGACATTGTTGTAAAAGAAGAAGAAAAATTGGTTCCTGAAGAAGAAATCGTTAAAGAGGAAGAAGATAATGTTATCTCCGAAGAGAGTAAAATATAGAAAAATGCAGCGTGGTAGAATGAAAGGTAATGCATCTGGTGGTACTGATGTCAGTTTTGGTGAATATGGAGTACAATCACTTGGTACCGCTTGGGTTACAGCAAACCAGATTGAAGCATGCAGAATAGCATTGACCAGGGCAATTAGTAAAAACGGCAGAGTCTGGATAAGAATATTTCCGGATAAACCTTTTACAAAAAAGCCGGCTGAAACTCGAATGGGAAAAGGAAAAGGACTTGTTGAGTCATGGGTTGCAGTTGTTAAGCCGGGAAGGGTTATGTTCGAAATTTCCGGTTTAGAAAAAGCCGAAGCAATAAAGGCATTTAACTTGGTTGCTCATAAACTTCCAATAAGAGTGAGATTTTTAGAACGCGGCCAATAATAAAAAGGGTAGAAGCAGATAAACGCGGATAACTACGCGGATGAACGCAGAAATTATCTGCGTGAATCAGCGTTGAGTTCAGCGTAAATCCGCTTCTAATTAGTATGGCGAAAGAAAAGAAAGAAGTAAATATAAAAGAACTTACAATCGACGAGTTAAAATCAAAACTTTTAGAAGCGAAAGAAAAGTTATTTAAGTTAAAATTTGCGCATAAAGTAACGCCTATTAAAAATCCTCTTGAAATAAGAATTTTAAGACGGCAAATAGCAAGGATGAATACTATTATTCATGATAAGGTGAAAAAGTGAGAAAGATAAAAACCGGTGTGGTAATAAGTGAGAAAATGGACAAAACCAGGGTTGTAAGGGTTAATTGGACGAGCCGTCACCCTCTTTATGGAAAAATTGTGAGACATAGTACGAAATTATATGTACATGACGATAAAAACGAAACTCACGTAGGTGATAAAGTTGAGATAATAGAAACTAGACCAATTTCAAAAACGAAAAGATGGGCAATAATAAAGGCGATTGAAAAATTGAAAGATTCAAAGATTTAAAGATTTGCAATCTTTCTAATATTTAATCTTGTAATCTTTTAATAGGTGTTGATATGATTCAAGAACGTTCTATTATAACAGTTGCAGATAACACGGGAGCAAGAAAGATAAGGTGCTTTCGCATGTTAGGTGGAAGTCATAGAAAGTATGCTTCACTGGGTGATATAATTATTGCCTCTGTGTTTGATGCTCTTCCTACAGCTACAATTAAAAAAGGTGAAAAAGTTCGTGCTGTTATTGTTAGATGTGTTAAAGAAGTTCGACGTGCCGATGGTAGTTATGTAAAGTTTGATGATAATGCAGCAGTGATCATTGATGTAGAAAATGAGCCGCGTGGTACAAGAATATTCGGTCCGGTAGCAAGAGAGCTGAGAGAAAAGAATTTTTTGAAAATAATTTCTCTTGCCCCAGAAGTCGTTTAAATGCCGCGAATGGTCGCGAATGTAACGCGGATATTTGCGAATATTAGCGTTTGATTAGCGTTTATTCGCGTGTGAGTGGGACGAACAATGCATATAAAAAAGAAAGATAAAGTAATTGTTTTAGCAGGTAAAGATAAAGGTAAGACGGGCGAAGTCTTAAAGATTTTTCCTAAGAAAAATACTGCTATTGTTTCAAAAGTTAATTTTGTAAAAAGACATACTAAGCCGACCCAGACAGATCCTGGCGGTATAAGAGAAAAAGAAGCCCCGCTTCCACTATCAAGATTGATACTTGTTTGTCCAAAATGTGACAAGCCAACTCGTCAGAAATGGGCAGTTATTTCCGATGGTGAAAAGACTCGTATATGTAAAAAATGCGGGGAGATGATTGTTTAGAGGAAATTACGAAGATTAAAAGATTCAAAGATTTTAGAATCTTTCTAATTTTTTAATTTTTCAATTGGTTTTATTATGGCAAGGTTAAGAGAAGCTTATAAAAAAGTTATTATATCTGAATTGATGGAAAAGCTTAAATGTGGCAACATCCATCAAGTTCCTAAACTTGAGAAGGTTGTTATCAATATGGGTGTGTCCGATGCAAGGGAAAATCCTAAGGCGATAGACGTAGCATCTCTGGAGCTTGCTGCTATTACCGGACAGAAACCACTTTTGCGAAGAGCAAAAAAATCAATATCAGCTTTTAAGTTAAGAGAGGGAATGCCGATTGGTCTTAAAGTGACACTTAGAGGCAATAGAATGTACGAATTTTTTGACCGTCTCGTAAATATATCTATCCCAAAAATCAGAGATTTTAGAGGACTTGATTCATCTAAATTTGATGGCAGTGGAAATTATAATCTTGGTTTAACGGAACAATATATATTTCCTGAAATAGCGCTTGACAAGTCGGATAAAGCAAGAGGAATGAATATAACAATAGTAACAACTGCAAAAGATGATTCTGATGCAAAAGAGTTACTTTCGTCATTGGGAATGCCGTTCAAAAAGGCCGCAGATAAGCGTTGAAAAAATCAGCGTAAAGTCAGCGAGTGTTAAATATGGCAAAGAAATGTTTAATAATAAAACAGAGAAAGACGCCAAAATACTTAACGAGGAGATATAGCAGATGTCGTATATGTGGACGTCCTCGTGGTTTTTTAAGAGATTTTGGATTATGCAGAATCTGTTTTAGGAATTTTGCACACAAGGGATTAATTCCAGGAGTTACTAAGTCTAGTTGGTAAAAGAGGCAATTACAAAGATTAAAAGATTTAAAGATTCAAAAATTTTCAAATCTTTCTAATTTTCTAATCTTTAAAATTGATTTTATTATGATTACAGACCCAATCGCAGATATGCTGGTACAGATAAAAAATGCCAGTATGAAATTCAAAGAAAAAGTTGATATTCCTGCTTCAAATATTAAAGAAGAAATCGCTAAAATTTTGAAAGACGAAGGATATGTTTCAAATTACAAGCGGCTTGACGACAAAAAGCAGGGTATTCTAAGGATTTTCTTAAAATATACGCAAAACAAGCAACCAATGATAACAGATATAAAACGAGTTTCTAAATCATCTATGAGAGTATATAGAAAAACGAGTGAACTTCCTAGAGTGTTAAGAGGAATAGGTGTTTCTATAATATCTACATCTCGTGGTTTAATGGCTGATTCAAAAGCCAGAGAAGAACATCTTGGTGGTGAAGTTATCTGTTACGTCTGGTGAGTCACGAATAGGGGAACACGAATAAAGGCAAACATCACGAATCCCGCAGAGCGGGACACGAATAAGAGCGTTGGTTTTATTCGTGAAAATTCGTGATAACATTTGTGATAAGTTATTTGTGAAAGTGAGCGAAGCGAATGAGTAGAATAGGAAATAGTCCGATACCGATACCAAATAATGTGAAAGTTAGTATAGTTGGGAATGAGATTACTATAACCGGACCCGCTGGTACTCTGAAAAGAAATTTTGTACCTGTTGTTTCAGTTATTGTTGATAATAATAATATAATTGTAAAAAGAAGTTCAGATGAATATAAGGCAGTACATGGAACTACCCGTGCTATTATTAATGGTATGGTTCAGGGTGTTGTTACTCCTTTTGAAAAAAAACTTGAGATACAAGGTGTCGGTTATAAAGCGCAATTGGCAGGTAAAAAACTTACTTTACAGTTGGGATATTCTCATCCGGTTGAGTTCACTATTCCTCCTGAAATAGATATTGTGCTTGACCCAAAAGGACTTTTAATTACTCTGAAGTCAGTGGATAAAGAAAAATTAGGACTTATAGCTTCCAAAATTAGGATAAGTAAAGAACCGGATGCTTATAAAGGGAAGGGCGTTAGATATTTTGGTGAATATATAAAGAAGAAACCGGGTAAAGCAGCAATCGGAGTTGGTGCTACTGGTGGTGCTGGAGGAGCAGGGAAGTAAGAAATTAAAAGATTTAAAGATTCAAATCTTAAGTCTTGAATCTTGAATCTTCAATCTTGCAATAGGTGCTAATATGTTATCAAAAAAAGAGCAATCATTAATAAGAAAAAAAATAAGGGTAAGGAAAAAGATTTTTGGAACTGTAGATAAACCTCGAATGACAATAAATAAATCCAATAAGTATATTTATACTCAATTGGTGGATGATATTAAAGGTAAAACACTTTTATTGGTTTCAACTATCACACTAAAATTAGAAAATGCAGGGAATATAAAAGCAGCTACTTCTCTTGGTGCAGAAGTGGGTAAAAAAGCAGTATCGCTTGGCATAAAAAATGTAGTATTTGATAGAAGCGGCTACATTTATCATGGTAAAGTCAAAGCCTTTGCAGATGCTGCTCGTGCTGCTGGTTTGAAATTTTAAAGGGTCCCGCGAATAGTCGCGAATGTAAAGCGAATTATTCGCGAATATTTGCGTTTGATTAGCGTTTATTCGCGTATTTGCGGAGCAAACTATGGATATAAAAAAAGAAATAGTTGTATCAATTGGTCGCGTTACAAAGGTTGTGAAAGGTGGAAAAAGGTTTTCATTTAATGCACTTGTGGTTGTTGGTGATGGCAATGGTAATGTCGGGGTAGGTCTTGGTAAGGCAAATGAAGTCCAATCAGCAATTAAAAAGGGGACATCACTGGCTGCCAAAAGTACAATAAAGGTTTCATTGAAAAATACGACTATTCCTCACGAGATCACAGGTCGTTTTGGTGCCGGAAGAGTTTTATTAAGACCTGCATCAGTCGGGACGGGATTAATTGCCGGTGGTGCTGTTAGGGCAGTATTAGAAGCGTGTGGGGTAAAGGATATTTTAACGAAGTCTTTAAGATCTTCTAACCCTTTTAATGTTGTATATGCAACAATTGATGCATTGAAAAGATTACGACTTAAAGAAGATGTCGATAAACTAAGAGGAAAAGTTAAAGGTAATTAGAATTTTAAAAGCAATTTAAAGATTAAAATCTTTCTAATCTTTCTAATCTTTCTAATCTTTCTAATCTTTTAATTGGTGTTAATATGAAAATATCAGATTTAAAACCAGCAGTCGGTTCGAAACACCGTAGGAAAATAGTAGGTCGCGGTCGTGGTTCTGCTCATGGTGGTTCTTCCACAAGAGGAATGAAGGGTCAAAATGCGCGGTCCGGTAGAGGAACTAGGCCGGGATTTGAAGGCGGGCAAATGCCTCTGGCTCGTCGTATTCCCAAAAGAGGATTTACAAATATTTTTAAGAAAAAATATGAAGTTGTAAATTTAAAAACACTTGAAAGATTATTTGAGCCGAATATAGAAATAACAAGAGCAATTTTAAAAGAAAAAGGTTTAGTAAGAAGAGAACTTCCTATAAAAATTCTTGGAGATGGCGATATAAAAAAAGCGTTAAAAATTACAGCAAACAAATTTTCAAAAAGTGCTCTTAAAAAAATATCTGCCGCAGGTGGTTCTGCTGTAATAGAAAGTAGACAAGTAGCGAAGTAATATCGCTAAAAGGCGTTCACGAGTTGATGTGTTCATTAGTTGATATGTTAACATTTGAACATTTGAACACTTGAACGCAGTTATGATGTTGATATGATTGAATCTTTTGCAGATATATTTAAAGTCCCTGAATTAAAAAAACGGGTTTTTTTTACAGCATTGATAATTACCGCCTACAGAATAGGTGTTGCTATACCTATTCCCGGTATTGATGTTTCAGCATTTAGGGCACTTTTTGCTGCCCAAAGTAATACACTTTTTGGATTTATGGACATGTTTTCCGGTGGAGCGCTTTCCCGGCTTTCAATTTTTACACTAGGAATAATGCCATATATCAATGCATCAATCATATTTTCACTTTTACAGGCAACGGTTCCTTACCTTGAAAAACTTTCAAAAGAAGGGGAAACCGGGCGTAAAAAAATCACACAATGGACTAGATACGCTACTCTTATTTTAGCTATTATTCAATCGTTAGGGCTAACCCTTTTTATGATAATGCCTATGAAAGCTCCTAACGGTGATTCTATTGTCTCAAACCCGGGACCTCTCTTTGTTTTTATCACAGTTCTTACTATGACAACCGGTACAGTGTTTATAATGTGGTTAGGTGAACAGATAACTGAGGGTGGCATAGGTAACGGTATTTCATTGATAATTTTCGCAGGTATTATAGATAGGCTTCCTTCAGCTATAAAAAATCTTTTTGTGTTGATTAGAACCCATGAAATGTCTCTTTTTACAGGGCTTTTAATTGTTGCAATGGTTTTTGCTGTCACTGCTGCAGTTGTATGGGTTGAAACAGGACAACGGAAAATTCCTGTCCAATATGCAAAACGGGTTGTTGGCAGGAAAATGTACGGTGGTCAATCAACATTTCTTCCTATTAAAGTTGACCAATCAGGTGTTATTGCAGTAATTTTTGCAGTATCTTTAATGTCAGTACCAATGACACTGGCTCAATTTGCTCAGAATTCTGCATTTATGAAGAAGTTTGTTGAATGGTGGATGAGAGGCAGTGTTTTATATGAATTTTTATATGCTGCACTAATTATATTTTTCTGTTATTTTTATAATTCAATAACACTTAACCCAAAAGATATCGCAGAAAATATGAAAAAATGGGGTGGATTTGTTCCGGGTATTAGACCTGGCGAACCGACAGCAAACTATATACAATGGATTTTGACAAGAATTACTTTGGGTGGTGCAGTTTTTGTAGTGTTCATAGCAATACTTCCCGATTATTTGAGAAAATTTGTAAATGTTCCGTTCTTCTTCGGTGGTACTGCACTCTTAATTGTTGTCGGAGTTGCACTTGATACCATAAGTCAGGTTGAATCACATTTGATTATGAGACACTACGATGGTTTTCTTAATAAAGGCAGAATAAAGGGTAGATGGTTTAATGTTAAGTAAATGCCGCGAATAAGTGCGAGTAAAGGAACGCTAATACACGCGAATATTAGCGTTAGATTTGCGATAATTCGCGAGGTTTTATATGAACATAATAATTTTTGGTGCACCGGGAGCGGGTAAGGGAACTCAAAGTGAGTTTATATCTAAAAGTAAATCCATACCGGCTATTTCAACTGGTGATATGTTTAGGGAAGCGGTTGTTGCAAAAAGTAGTTTGGGTCTTAAAGTTTCATCTATTATGTCAAAAGGTGCCCTTGTTCCCGATGATATCGTATTAAAATTAGTTGAAGAACGGATTAAAAAAGAAGATTGTAAAAATGGATTTTTGCTTGATGGTTTTCCAAGAACACTTCCACAGGCAAAAGGATTAGATGATATACTTGCTCGTTTAAATAAAAAGATTGATAAAGTCATTTCGCTTGATGTTTCAGAAGAAAACATAATTGAGCGGTTATCATCCAGAAGAATTTGTAAGAATTGCGGTAGTAAATATAATCTTGTAACACTTCCGCCAAAAAATGATACTATTTGTGATAACTGTGGAAATGAATTATTTCAGAGAGAAGATGATGCCCCGGCAACGATACGACATCGTCTTTCCGTGTATTATATAGAAACACAGCCGCTAATTGAATATTACAATAAGAAAGATATTTTATCTACTATTGATGGCAATAAATCAGTTTCCGAAATTTCCGCAGCAGTAGCAGCGGTATTATGATTTATGTTAAGTCAGAAGATGAAATTTCCGGTATGCGAGATGCATGTCATATTGCAGCGGAAGTTTTAAGGACAGTCGGCAAAAATATAAAAGTAGGAATTACAACAAAAGAACTGGAAAATATTGCCAAAAAAGAAATAAAATCACTCGGTGCCATATCGGCATTTTTGGGGTACAGAGATTACCCGGGTATTATTTGCACCTCTGTAAATGAAGTTGTTGTACATGGAATACCGTCATCGCAAAAATTGAAAGAAGGCGACATTATAGGAATTGACGTTGGGACTGTTTATAATGGTTTTTGCGGTGATACAGCTAAAACTTATACCGTAGGTAAAGTTTCAGATAATGCAAAAAAACTTCTTAATGTTTCAGAACTAAGTTTAGATAATGCTTTAAAGAATAGTTCTGCTAACAAAAGAATTGGCGATATATCAGCAGCAATACAGAAGACAGCAGAAGAAAATGGGTTTTCAGTTGTAAGAGATTTTGTCGGTCACGGTATTGGAAGAAATCTTCATGAAGACCCCCAAATACCTAATTATGGAAATCCTGGTGTAGGTACTCGAATACCGGAAAATTGTTGTTTAGCAATTGAGGTAATGATAAATCAGGGTGATTGGCAGGTAAAGGTTCTCTCTGATAAGTGGACAACAGTGACAAAAGACAATAAATTATCAGCACATTTCGAACATACGGTACTAGTTAAAAAAGATAGTTGTGAAATACTTACAAAGACAAATTAAAGATTGAAGATTCAAGATTCAAAATTTTTAATCTTAAATTGATTTAAATATGCAGAAAGAAGAAAAAATAGAAGTTCTTGGAGTTATAAAAGAAGCATTACCATCAGCAATGTTTCGTGTTATACTTGAAAACGGACATTCAGTTCTTGCCCGTATATCAGGTAAAATGCGAATGAATTATATACGGCTACTTCCCGGCGATAAAGTGAAAGTTGAACTTTCTCCATATGATTTAACAAGAGGTCGTATTATTTACAGAGAGCGATAGTAAAAGGCCGCGAATAAACGCAAAAGATTTGCGATAGTTTGCGTGGTATTTATATGAAAGTAAGATCATCAGTAAAACCATTTTGTAAAAAATGCAAGATTGTAAGACGCAGAGGCGTTTTATTTATTATTTGTAAAAATCCCAAACACAAACAAAGACAAGGATGAGAGGAGCGGTAAGTGGTAAGTGGTAAGTGGTAAGTGGTAAAAGATTTTAACTACTCCCTACTCCCTACTTTCTACTTCCTGGTGTTATAATGGCGCGAATAGCAGGTGTTGATTTACCTAAAGAGAAGCGGATAGATATAGGGCTTGCCTATATATACGGAATTGGCAGAGTGCTTGCTAAAAAGATTCTTGAAAAAGCAGAAATTGATGGTTCTAAACGGATCAAAAATCTTTCGGATGCTGAAGTTAGTAAAATTGCAGGCATTATTACTTCTGATTATAAGGTTGAAGGCGATCTCCGTCGTGAAATTGTCGGAAATATTAAGCGGCTTCAGGAAATAAGTTCATATCGTGGAATGAGACACCGCAGGAATCTCCCTGTTCGCGGACAAAGAACCAAAACAAATGCAAGAACTAAAAGAGGAAAGAGAAAGACGGTTGGTGCAGTAAAGGCAGAAGTAAAAAAAGATAGAGAGGTAAAAAAAGTTTAATAAAATATATTTTGTAAAAGGCGGTAGGATATTTTTATGGCTGATGAAAAAATAAAAGAAGAAAAAAAACCAAAAGAAGTAAAAGAGACAAAAGAGACTAAAGATACAAAAGAAGTGAAAACAAGTGAAGCAAAAACAGGTGATGCAAAACCAAAGATAGTAGCAAAACCCAAGTCAAAAAGAAAACTTGTTGCGGCTACCGGGCATGTGTACATTAAGTCATCTTTTAACAATACTATCATTACTATTACCGATGATAAAGGTAATGTGATAGGTTGGGCTACAAGTGGTTCGTCTGGTTTTAAGGGAACTAAAAAGGGAACACCATTCGCTGCTCAAATAGCATCGGCTAATTGTGCCAAAAAAGCTGCTGAAATGGGATTAAAACAGGTTGCTGTTTTTGTAAATGGTCCCGGTAGCGGACGTGAAACAGCAATAAGAGCGTTACAGGCATCAGGATTGATAGTTACCTCAATAAAAGATGTTACTCCCATTCCACATAACGGATGTAGACCACCTAAACAGAGGAGAGTATAAAAGAGGCAAGCTAAAAGACAATTTAAAGATTGAAAGATTGAAAGATTACAATATTTAAATCTTAAATCTTAAATCTTAAATCTTAAATCTTGAATCTTGTAATCTTTTAATTTATTTATTATGGCAAGAGATATTGGACCTAAATGTAGAAAATGTAGAAAAGAAGGTATGCCTTTATTCTTAAAGGGTGAAAGATGTGAAACAATAAAATGTCCTGTAACCAAGAAGAAAGGTCCTCCTGGACCACATAAAAGATTAATAAAAAAACCATCGGAATATTCTAATCAATTGCGTGCCAAACAACAGGTAAAAAGACAATATGGTGTTATGGAACGGCAATTTAGAAGGTATTTTAGTAATGCAGCAAAACATAAAGGTATGACTGGTTTCAATCTTTTATTAACATTAGAAACTCGTCTTGATAATGTTGTTCGGAGAATTGGATTATCCGTATCGCTTGCTGCTGCCCGCCAGTTAGTTTTACATAGACATATTAAAGTTAATGGCAAAATCATAAACATACCTTCATATGCAGTTAAGGTCAATGATAAAATACAGCCGACCGATAAAATAAAAAATAATTTACTTGTTAAAAAATCAATAGAGACTGCTTCTAAAAAAGGTATTTCACCATGGTTATCTGTTGATTTTACAGATTTCATAGCAACTGTGGTAAGGCAGCCAGTGAGGGAGGAAATGGCTGTTCCGTATGATGAAGAAAGACCAAAAGAGCAATTGATAGTAGAATTGTATAGTAAGTAAAAGTAGTTATTGGGGAATAGGGTTGCATAGTTATAAGGTTATAACTCTAAAAACTCTATGAACTCTAAAACTCTATAAACTTTTTAGTGGAGGTTATATAAATGCGGCTTCCTGATATAGTAGAACCTCAGAAGAGTGAAAAAAATATCTCTTCTGATTTGACTTATGGTAAGTTTGTTGTTGAACCGTTTGAGCGAGGTTATGGACATACTGTTGGTCATTCCCTTCGTCGTATCCTACTTTCATCACTAGAAGGTGCTGCGGTAATTGCGGTACGCATAAAAGATGCTACCCATGAATTTGCAACATTACCTGGTGTTGTTGAAGATGTAATGGAAATAATTTTGAATTTGAAAAAAGTTAGATTCAAAATGTATTCTAATAATGTTGAAACACTTAAATTGTCTGTTTCAAAGGGAGGAGAAGTTAAGGCATCGGAAATTTTAGCCAACGCTAATGTTGAGGTTATAAATAAAGATCAAATAATTGCTACCCTGGAATCCGGCGGTTCACTTGAGATGGAAATTGATGTAGCAAAAGGAAAAGGTTATTCGCCGAGTGAAAAAAATAAAAAAGCAGAACAACCTGCCGGTACAATTTTGATTGATGCGGCATTTACACCTATTAAAAAGATATTCTATGAAGTTGAAAATACCCGTGTTGGTCAGGTAACGGATTATGACCGGCTTATTATAGAAATATGGACAGATGGTTCTATAAATCCTGAAGATGCGTTGGCTTATTCTGCAAAACTCTTAAGTGATTCTGTCAAAATTTTCATAAATTTTGAAGAAGAGGAAGAGGAAAGCGATAAGAAAGAAAAAGATAAAACAGAAGAGAAACAAGTTTCCAGTATTTTAGACCAATCAGTTGAGATTGTTGAACTTTCAATAAGGGCAGCGACTTGTCTTAAACGCGCCAAAATAAAAACAATCGGTGATTTGACGAAAAAAACGCGCGAAGAGCTCCTGGGTTATAAAAATTTTGGTAAAAAATCCTTAGAAGATATAGAAATGAAATTAAAAGAACTGGGAGTATCGTTAAAGGAGTAGAAGCAGATAAACGCAGAACAACACGCTGATACACGCGGAAATCATCAGCGTTTATCTGCGTTGTAATCTGTGTAAATCCGCTTCTAATATGTGTAATGAAAAATAGAAAAAACAGAAAAATAGGAAGAACAACATCACATCGTTTTGCAACACTTAGAAGTTTGTCCATTGCAATAATAGAAAACGAATCTATAAAAGTTACACTTCCAAAAGCGAAAGAATTAGTAAAATTCGTTTCAAAAATTATTACAAAGGCAAAAAAAGGCGGGTTGTCAAATAAGAGACTTGTTGCAGAAGATATAAAATCTTCAATAGCAATGACAAAGTTATTCGGTCCTTTAGCAGAAAGATTTAAGGACAGACCTGGTGGGTATACCCGAATTTATAAGTTAGGTCGTCGCATTTCCGACGGCAGTGAGATGGCAATAGTTAAATTAGTTGAGTAGAAGCATAGAGGCGTTCACAGGTTCATTCGTTGATGGTTTAACATATGAACAAATGAACATTTGAACACGTGAACGTCGTTAAGGTGTTATAATGTTCGATTTTATTTTTTCGCTTTTTTCGAATGATATGGGTATCGACCTTGGTACTGCTACCACACTTGTTTATGTTAAAGGTCAGGGGATTGTGTTAAGGGAGCCGTCTGTTGTTGCATATGACAGGGATACCCAGGAGATAAAGGCAATTGGAGAAGCAGCAAAAAATATGGTTGGAAAAACTCCCAGTTCTATTGAAGCGATAAGGCCTCTAAGGAATGGCGTAATTGCTGATTTTGATATTACTGAAAGAATGATTAGGTATTTTATAAAAAAAGTGCACAAAAGAAAGACACTTCTCCATCCGAGAATAGTAATAGGGATACCATCAGGTATTACGGAAGTTGAGCGTCGTGCAGTCAGAGAAGCGGCAGAGCAGGCAGGTGCGAGAGAAGTTTATCTTATAGAAGAACCAATGGCTGCGGCAATCGGTGCAGGACTTCCTATACAAGAACCGACCGGTAACATGATTATAGATATTGGTGGTGGAACAACTGAATCAGCAGTTATTTCTCTAGGCGGAATGGTTGTTTCAAAGTCAATTCCTATTGCCGGCGATGAAATGGATGAAGCTATTCTTTCATTTTTTAAAAGGAATCACAATCTTGCTATCGGATATAAAACAGCAGAAACAATAAAGATACAAATAGGTTCTGTGTTCCCTTTGCAAAAAGAGGAAACAATGGATGTAAAAGGGCTGGATTTAGCACAGGGACTTCCCAGAACTATAAGTGTTTCAAGCAAAGATATAAGAGCGGCATTGTTGGAACCTGTTAAATCAATTATTGAAATGGTAAAAGGGGTTCTTGAAGAAACACCCGCTGAGTTAGCCGCAGAATTGGTGGATAGGGGAATAGTTATGGCCGGCGGCGGTTCTTTAACTCGCGGCATGACTGATTTGGTTTCAAAGGAAACGCATATTCCTGTATATCTTGCCCAGGATCCAATGACTTGTGTCGTTTTAGGAACCGGCAGATATTTGGAAGAATTGGAAAACATAAAGAAATCACGCAAATATATGGAATGATAGGGAACGCAAAGCAGATGCGTGTATTTTGTGTATAAGAAAAATCCTACTACCTTACTTTCATTTTATCTTGTTATATCAATAATAATTTTAAATTTTAATTTAAATCCCACTATAAAAGCAGTTAGGGATTTTTTGTTTTATATGATTATTTCGCCATATTCCAAGGCGAATTTTACTATTTCTTCAGTTAGTAATCTGGGTGTAAATATCAGGGAATTGATAGATGTTCATAAACAGGTTTTAGAATTGAAAAATAAAAATCAGGAACTTTTACATGATTTGGTAAGATTGAAAACGCTTGAAATAGAAAATGGGCGGATGAGCGAGTTGTTAAAGTACAAAAGAAAAACTCCTATAAAAACAACAATAGCCCGTATTATTGCAACACCACCGCAACAGTACTATAAAACGATTATAATTGATAAGGGTTTAGATGATGGATTATCAGAAAACAGGGCAGTATATGGTTTTTATAAAGAGCGTTTTGGAATTGTTGGACAGTTAATTACAGTTGAAAAAGAGTATTCGCAGGTTTTAGTTATAACTAACCGCATTTCAAAAATCCCTGCAAGAGTTTTATCTACTAACGTAGATGGTATAATTGTTGGTCGTGAAACTAATGAGCTTGAAATGATGTGGATTCCGACAGATGCCGATATAAAAATAGGCGATGAGGTTGTTTCCTCACCTGCTTCCGAAATATTTCCAGCCGGTGTTTCAATCGGAAGGATTGTATCTATATCAGAATCAGGACATTTACTATTTAAGTCAGCAAAGGTGATTCCAACTATTCCGACATTTCAGTTGACGGATGTTTTTATTGAATAGAAAGTCGTTCGGAAGCTTGTTTCGCAGAACCGCGTCCAGCTTGTGCTGGCGCTCTCACTCGTTCCGCTGAAAGTTTTAAGCGGAACTCCGTGAAGTTCTGCTCAACAACTTCCTCGCTCCCGACTAAAAACTAGAATGAAGTAAATTATGAAAAAGCCGTTATTTTATTTTACCTCTATAATAATAATAATAATTTCGGAAATATTGTTGTCGAAATTTTCATTTATTGGACTTATTTTTATCGTTTTTGTCGGGTTGTATAGAGGCGCATCAGTAGGATGTTCAGTCGGCTTTTTTATTGGATTATTAGAAGGAGTTTTTTCAACTACTTCTTTTGGTGTCGGTAGTTTTTCCTATTCGATTGTTGGTTATCTTGCAGGGCATATATCGAGAAGGATTGATGAGGAAAATCCACTCGCACAAATTATAATTGTGTTTTTAACTATTATTTTGAATTGGGTGATAAGTTCTATCATAGAAACACTTTTTACCGGTATCCAGGGTTTATTTTATTTGGATTGGAAAATTGTTTTTGTGGTTCTTTCTCCATTGTATTTTTGGATTTTAAAAAAATGGTGGTTTTTCTGGTTTAAAAAATTGGAAGTAGAGAGGTAATAAAAGCATTTAAGAATATAATATAAGTGAATTTACTAATCAACTAATTCTCTAATCTCTAATTCTCTGGTTTCCTATGTGGCATGGCGAAAACTTAAGTTATTCTATAGAATCATTTTCTGCACGATTAAATGTCTTGCGATTTGCAATATATTTTGTAATCGGAATAATTTTATTCCGTATAATTTCACTCCAGATAATCAGTGGTGATCGCTATAGAAAAATATCTGATGAAAATAGAATAGTGATATATCCGCAGCCTGCCTCGCGGGGTAAGATTTTTGACAGGAATAACGAGATTATAGTAGACAATAAGCCGTCATTCGTTGTTTTGTTTTCCAGACAGACGCTTTCAGATGAAGAAGTGAAAAATGTTATTACAAAAGTCTCAAGTTTTCTTTCCCTACCTGTAGATACGCTGCTTGAAAAAGTAAAAATGACTTCAGGTAGAAATTTTACACTTGTAAAAATTGCAGAAAATATTTCAAAAAATCAAGCTTTGCGTTTAGCAGAAAAAATGCCGCAATTACCCGGAGTGGTTGTTAGAGTTGAGCCTGTGAGGGTATATAAATGGAACAATATATCTTCACATTTAACCGGTTATGTCCGTGAAGTATCACTTGACGAATTAGATAGGCTGCCAAAAATAAAGTCAGGGGATGTTATTGGAAAGAATGGAATTGAAAAACAATATGATGAAATTTTAAGAGGTATTAATGGGGGTAGTCAGGTTGAGGTTAATGCTCGTGGAATTCAAAAGAGAATTATTGAAACTGTTGAATCTGTCGATGGTGACTCGCTTGTTTTAACAATTGATAAAAAGGTTCAGGATGCACTTTCAAGAAATCTTGAAGGTCATGTAGGTATCGCAATTGCAATAGACCCAAATAACGGTGATGTTTTAGGGCTTGCATCTTATCCTAATTATAATCCCAATTTATTTATTTCAAAAATACCAAACTGGCAATTATCATATTATTTAGAATCTAAACAAAGACCATTATGGGACCGCACTATACAGGGTCAATATCCGCCAGGTTCTATTTATAAAATTGTAACAGCGGTTGCGGGGCTCGAAAGCGGGGAGATTACACCTGAGACAGTAATTAACTGTAAGGGTTTTATTGAGCTTGGCAAATATAAGCAGAAATTCCGTTGTTGGGCACGAGAAGGACATGGGGATATTAGTCTAGTAAGCGCTTTGGCTCATTCCTGCGATGTTTTCTTTTATGATGTTGGTCTAAAATTGGGACCTACAATACTTGATGAATGGGCGAAAAAATTTGGTTTTGGTGAGAAAACAGATATAGATTTACCTTTTGAAGAAAAAGGACTTATACCTGATAAAGTATGGAAGAAGGAACGGCTTCATCAGGATTGGTATGATGGCGATACAGTAAATATGTCAGTTGGCCAGGGATATATCTGGACAACCCCGATTCAAGTAGCGCAGTTTATGTCTGCTGTAGCCAATGAAGGAACTGTTTTCAAGCCGAATATTCTTAAAAAAATAATTGATACTAATGGAAATGTAAAATTTGAGAGTTTCCCGG
The DNA here is from genome assembly GCA_028718185.1 of Elusimicrobiota bacterium. Taxonomy (NCBI): domain Bacteria; kingdom Pseudomonadati; phylum Elusimicrobiota; species Elusimicrobiota bacterium. The sequence goes on along the minus strand of JAQUMH010000002.1, from coordinate 265,705 downwards.
AAATAAAGTGGAAAGTAAATGTAAGCCCGTCTACTTTTAATATTATTAAGAAGGGGTTAGCGGGTGTTGCTCAGTATGGAACTGCTAAGGGTGTACATATTCCCGGTTTATCAGTAGGTGGTAAAACAGGTACTGCTCAAAATCCGCAAGGAGCAGACCATGCCTGGTTTGTGTGTTTTGCACCGTTAGAAAATCCTAAAATTGCTCTTGTGGTGATGGTTGAACATGGTGGTTCCGGAGGTGAAGTAGCAGCTCCTCTTGCCGGAAAAATGCTAGCAGAAATTTTTAACAAGCACGTTAAAACAGAAACAAGTAAAGAAGTGATAATAGCAAATTAGGACAAAGGCGTCCAATGTCCGATGTCCAATGTCCAAGGTAGTTGCAAAGCTTGCTTTGCTGACTTTTTGTAGTGGTGGGGATATCCCGCAATATCTCTTCGTCTTATGTTGTAGTGGCTTGCCCTTGGCAAGCCGGATGTAGCAATTATGAAATTAGAAATATTTAAGAAATATGATTGGATTCTTTTTTTAGATGTTATTATTATAACACTTACAGGACTTCTTTTTATATTTTCAGCACAAATGCGAACAGGTAATTCAACATTTTTTGTCGTGAAGCAGTCAACTGCAATGGGAATAGGTATCGCAGCGATGCTTCTAATTGTCAGTGTAAGATACGAAATATATTCTGAATATACTAAATATTTTTATTTTTTTGCCTTGATATTGCTTTTATTAGTTCTTTTTGCGGGAAGCCGTGTCCGTGGTTCAAAATCATGGTTTGATTTTGGAAAATTTGCTTTCCAGCCGTCGGAAATTGCTAAAATTGCCATCATAGTATATCTTGCTAAATTCATAGAAAAAAACCGTTATCAGATGTATAAAATATCCAAACTTTTCACTCCTTTGTTTGCAACACTTGTATATGTTGGACTAATTTTAATGGAACCGGATTTTTCATCTGCTACCGTATTTGTTCCTATTTTTTTAGGGATGATGTATGTTGGGGGTATTTCTAAGAAAATTGTTAATTGCGTGGTTATTTATTTTATTGTTGCCATAGGACTACCCTTTTTGGAAATATTTTTAACAACAAATTATTACAGTGAAATTAATCCCCATAACATTAGATTGATTTATATCGGAGTGGTTTTTTTAATTACTTTTGCGATATGGTTTTTAATAAAATCTTTACGGTTCAAAATAACATTTAGAGAGTATAAAACGGTAATTCTAATTGTTTTAATAGGATTAGTATCTGCGATTTCAATTTCAGCTTATCTTAAGGACTATCAGCGGAAGCGTATAATAGTATTTTTAGACCCATTGCTTGACCCGTTAGGAAGCGGCTATAATATTTTACAGTCAAGAATAGCTATTGGTAGCGGCAAGATTACAGGTCGTGGAATTTTCCAGGGGACACAAACACAGTTAGGCTTCATTCCTGATCAGCATACCGATTATATATTTGCTGTTTTATCAGAAGAAGGCGGTGCGCTATTTTCAATAGCAATTATTTTGTTATATGTTGTTTTAATTATGAGAGGAATTTCTATCGCAAAAAATGCTGCAAATAGATTTGGTAGTTTAATGGCAGTCGGAATTGTTATTATGTTTTCGTATTATATTATTCTGAATTTAGGTATGCTAACAGGAATCATGCCGGTTGCCGGTGTACCACTCCCATTCCTTTCATATGGCGGCAGTTCACTTATTATCAATATGATTGCCGTCGGAATATTACTAAATATACATATAAGAAGGTACGCTTACTAAAAAGAATAGAAGCGGATAAACGCAGATAGTAACGCAGATAAACGCAGAAAAATATCAGCGTAAATCAGCGTTGAGTTCAGCGTAAATCTGCTTATACGGTTTTATGGATATAGAAAAACTTTTACCTTATGTCAAAAAACCCTCTCAATATATCGGGCAGGAATGGAATTCGGTAGTCCGAAGTCCGAAGTCCGAAGTCCAATACCCGCTCAAATTCTGTCTTGTTTTCCCTGATTTTTACGAAATCGGGATGTCCAATCTGGGGATACAAATTTTGTATAATATACTCAATAAAAACAAAGATATTATTTGCGAAAGAGCGTTTGTTCCTCAGGAAGATATGGCAGAGATTCTGAGGAAAAACAATTTACCGCTATTTTCAATTGAAACAAAGACACCGCTTAATGAATTTGATATTATAGGTTTTAACATACAATACGAATTGTGTTATACAAATATTTTAAACATTTTAGATTTATCAAAAATACCGTTTAAGACAAAAGAAAGGATTGATTTAGAAAAAAATACAAAGCAAAAATATCCGTTAATTATTGCAGGCGGTCCTGCATGTGTTAACCCTTTACCACTAAGTGAATTTATAGATGCTTTTGTTCTTGGAGATGGTGAAGATGTTATATTGAAGATAATTGAAAAATTTAAAGATTCAAAGATTGAAAAATTGAAAATACTGGAAGAATTGGCTAAAATACAGTCGGTATATGTTCCGATATTGCACGATGGTAAAAAGGTCATTGAGAAAAGCACTGTTGATTTAGAAATTGCAGAATATCCGGTAAGACCGGTTGTACCGCTTCTGGATACCACTCAAAATCGTCTAAATATTGAAATAATGCGAGGTTGTGCAAGACGGTGTTTATTTTGTCAGGCATCAAAATTATATTCTCCACAGAGGATAAGAAGCAAAGAAAAAATATTAGAAATATTACAAAAAGGTCTTGATTCTACCGGTTATGACGAAGTATCTCTTCTTTCGCTTTCCACTTCCGATTACCCCGGGATAGATGAACTAATAAATTCAGTTTTGGATATATGTCTCAAGAAAAAAGTAGCTGTATCACTTCCGTCTTTAAGGTGTCAGCCTTCATCAGTGGACTTGGCGAGCAAAACCCGTGTTTTTAAAAAAACGTCATTAACAATTGCTCCGGAGGCGGGGACAGAACGTTTACGCAAATATATCGGAAAATCTATTACTGATGTTGAGATATTGGAAACAACAAAATACGCTAATAAATTAGGCTGGCATTTAATAAAGCTTTATTTTATGATTGGTTTACCGACGGAAACTGCTGAAGATATTGATGGTATTGTATCGCTTGTAAGAAACATTAAAAACCAGACACCGCAATTAAACCTGAATATAACCATATCTCCGTTTGTTCCAAAAGCACACACGGTATTTGAAAGAGAGCAGTTTTTTGGTTTAGATTATTTTAATGAGAAACAAAATTATCTAAGAAAGAAACTACCGGCAAAAATTAAAACCCATAAATCTGAGATGTCTTTAATTGAAGCAGTTTTTGCCAGAGGCGATGAAAAATTAGGAGATGTTCTTACAACAGCTTATAAAAACGGTTGCAGATTTGACCAGTGGAGTGAAAGTTTCTCCTACGATAAGTGGCTCGATGCCTTTAAAAAATGCAATATAAACCCCAATGACTATTTAAAAAAAATAGAAGATTCTAAAACACTACCCTGGAGTTTCATAAAATTATAAAGTTAAAGATGTCATTGCGAACCGGGTGAAGCAATCTCAAATATTTTGTAGTCGCAGAGCTTGCTCTGCTTTCGTTGACTCAATATAGTTACTTAGGCAGTCATACTGAGTGATATCGCCTGCCCACCTACAGTTTAGCGGTGGGAAGTATCTCATTTTAATACAGTATTTCATGAGATTCTTCGCCCAATAGGACACAGAATAACAATTACAATGGTCTACTTATTTTTATTTTTTCTTCTTTAGGATATGTTTAACAACGTTGGTAACTATTTTTTTTTCAGATAGGCTTTTATCTCTCATTAACCATATAAGCTTGTCTATTTCAGGGTCAGTTTTATAGGAAGTAGATTTATGTGCTTGAAATAAATCTGATAGAGATATTGAAAGAGCATTGCATATCAAATAAAGTGTTTTAATTGATGGGACACTTTTCCCTCTTTCAATCTGACTTAAAAAACTCCAATCCCGCCCAACCTTTTCAGCAAGTTCTTCAAGAGTTATCCCTTTAAGATTTCTTATCTCGCGTATTTTTTTACCAATACTTAGATAAAACGTGTCTAGTTCTTTCATATATTTTATTATACAAATAAATTTTACCAAATGTATTGAATATAACAACAAAAATAAGTATTGACATATACACCAATATTATTTACAATATAGAAAATATCTGCAGTTAAATTAAAAAATATTGGGAGACCTTATGAAAAAGAAGCGAATTTTGATTGTTGATGATGAAAAAGGTATTTTAGATTTTCTTAGCAAGGCGATTATTAAAGGTAATTGTGGTATTGTTGAAACAACGAGTTCTGTTACAGATGCTATATGGAAATTTGCAGAAAGTCCGTATGGCAGTCCCTATAATATCTTAATAACAGATATGAAGATGCCGGATAAGTCAGGCATATTTCTTATTCGACATGTTAAAATATTTTTTCCTAACTGTAAAATAATAGCAATGAGTTCTGATAATTCTTCATTAGAAGAAGCCAGAAAATTTGGGGCTTCCGCTTGTTTATTAAAACCCTTTAACATTTCCGATGTTGTGGAACAACTGAAAGATGAAATTGATGATAACATTGCGAGAACTGAAGAGACGAAGTAATCTTGTCGTTGATATCGTGTCGTTCTCCTAAAATTGTGGCCGCAGCCGAGTAGGTTCGCCTGAGGCGAAAGCGTTAGCTCTGCTAAAATGTAGATTCATTTAAACCGTGTAATTTCTTTGAATTTTTTATAACGAGCTGTAATTTCCCTGTTGGTAAGTTTTTTAAGTCGTTCAAGTGAAAAATCCTCTACATTAAATGACGCCATAACGCTTCCATAAATAACAGCTTTTTTCATATCATCTTCAGTAGGTTTTTTATCTAATTTTGCAAGATAACCAAAAAAACCACCTGCAAACGTATCGCCTGCTCCTGTCGGGTCAAGAACTTCTTCAATAGGGTAAGCGGGTGCCGAAAAGAAATTATCCTTTGATAATAGAAGAGAACCATGTTCTCCTTTTTTTATTACCACATACTTAAGCCCGTAGTTAAGAATAATTCTTCCTGCTTTTATCAAACTTGACTGTTCGGTCAATAATCTTGCTTCTGCGTCGTTGATTATCAGAATATCAATTTTAGAAAGTAGTTTTATAAGTGATGGTTTCTTTATTTTTATCCAGAGATTCATTGAATCTGCTGCAATAAGTTTGGGCTTTTTTATCTGTGAGAGAACCTCCATTTGTAAATCAGGGTCAATATTTGCCAAAAAAATGAATTTACTATCTTTATATGATTCCGGTATCTCAGGCTTAAACGTCTCAAATACATTCAGACAGGTTGAAAGCGTTTTTGCCTCATTCATATCATATTCATAAAAACCACACCATCTGAATGTTTGTCCTTCAACCACTTTAAGTCCTTCAACATTTATATTTCTTGATTTCAAAAGTTCAATATGTTCTTTTTGAAAATCATTTCCGACAACCGCTACAAGATTTACTTTTGTAAAAAAGCTCGCCGAATACGAAAAGTAAGTAGCCGACCCCCCAAGAATCTCCTTCCTTTCACCAAACGGTGTCTTAACCGAATCCAAAGCCACCGACCCAACAACAAGAATAGACATAATTTCGCTCCTATTTGTAAATTTTTCAGGTTCTTTTGTAGTCGCACGCCCTCGGCGTGCATTATGTTTTATAAACAGTTTTTGTTATTGTAGTGGCAGAGCTTGCTCTGCCTGCATCTTTCAAATTCCTATACAAAAACATCATGCCGAGAGCGGGATTTGAACCCGCAAGCCCCTGCGGGCACTAGCTCCTGAAGCTAGCGCGTCTGCCAGTTTCGCCACCTCGGCATCTATAAATTTCAACTTTTGTAGTTGCCGACCTTGGTCGGCATATCTTGATGTACAGGAATTTCAATGTTTGTAGTCGCACGCCCTTGGCGTGCCTAACTTGATGTCTAAGAATTTCAATGTTTAACAGAGCTGACGCTCTGCGGCTACAACATCAGCTGTTTTGTAGCTGCCCGCCAACGGTTCAGTGGCGGGCTCAACCTGTTAATCACCAAAACCAAAGTTATTCTACAAAAAAAGCAAAAATTAGTCAATTGTAAAACCTCTTAAAATATGGTAAAATCAATCTATGAGTAAAAAGATAATTACAACAAATAGGAAAGCGAGGTTTAATTACACTATACTTGAAAGTTATGAGGCGGGTATTGTGCTTGAAGGTAGTGAGGTGAAATCGGTTCGTGCCGGAAACATTGATTTGAAAGATGGTTATGTAAAAATTGAAAATAGCGAAGTCTTTTTATATAATATAAACATAAGCTTATACGATTTTGCTTCCGACAGGTTAAGCGGAAAATATGATCCCCAGAAACCTCGAAAACTTCTTCTTCATAAAAAAGAAATAACAAGACTTCAGGTGAAAGTCAGTGAAAGGGGATTATCTATTATTCCCATAGAAGTTTACCTTAAGAACGGATTAGTAAAAGTTGAAATCTCCGTTGCCAAAGGCAAAAAAACCTGGGATAAGAGAGAATCTATTAAAAAAAGAGAGATAGAAAGAGAAATAAGAAATATTAGATAGCAAAGTCGTTTGTTAATAGTGAGCGAAGAAAAGATTCTGATTTTTATAGTGAGCGAAGGAAAAATTTCTAATTTTATAGTGAGCGAGGGAAAAATTTCTGAAGAGCCTAAATTTGCGACTTATTCTTTCCAGGAGCAAATGATAGAGCGAGTTCTAACGAGCGTCTCAAAGAAATTTATTCCCGAGCGAATTTTGGGGGTGAACAGGTCTCGACGGGATTACTAGTTTGATGTTGTGGCAGACCGCAGTTAACCGAACGGCTGCGTTAAAAATCGGTTATTCAAATATAACTGCTGATTATTCACCAGTAGTTGCTCACGCATAAGTGAGCCGCTCTCCCGATTTCTACTCCTGCGGAGTCGGGGCAGAGTGTTATAAAGCGGGATAGTTGCCGGCAGAGCTGCGATGCCGACGGCGAAACTTAGCGGCTGGTCCTGAGCCAGTTTTGTCGATGGAATAGGTTCAGGGCGAGACAAAAACATCGACTATGTCTGTAGAAGCCATCAGGCAGTTTTTTCGGACGCCGGTTCGATTCCGGCCACCTCCATAAATTTTTGTAAACAAAAATTTCACTAACTACAAATTACTCACACTAAATACTAAGGTTTTAGTATTTGTAAATGATTTTTAGATTTGGTATCAAATAAGAACGTAGATTATTGCAATAAACCTGACATTCAAAAACTAGAGTAATAACTACAACTTCCATACATTTTTGACAGTAATCATTTTGAAGTGAAAATGCCAGGTTTTCTTCTCAATTCGGGTAACTAAACTTGGGTGTTTCATATAGATGGTATTAGAAATAGTAAAAAATCAGTAAAATCTTTAATATAAAAATGATATTGTATAATTTGACAAAAGGCAGGGTTGTCATAGAAAACTTAAAGATTGCAGAGAAATATTTTGATAGGGCAAAAGGGCTTATAGGTAAAGCGGGAATAGGAAAGAACGAAGGGTTATTATTAAAAAGATGCAACTGGATACATATGTTCTTTATGAGATTTGCTATTGATGCTGTTTTTCTTAAAACACAAAAAACTCAATCTCAAAATGTTTACAAAGTTGTAAAAATTTTATATAATGTGAAACCGTGGGGATTGTGTCAACCCGTTTTTAGTGCTAATTCTGTTTTAGAGATGAAAGCACAGATTTCAAAGGATGTAATTTTGGTTGGTGATGAGTTGGAAGTAAAATAAAATAATATGAGAAAAAATGCTGTTTGTATTTCAACAAAAGCAGTAAGGTTTATTGTACTGCTTGAAATGTTAATAGCATTCTCTAATTTAAGACTTTACTGTGAAACAACGGTTGTAAAAGCAATTACTGAAGATTCATCTAATGGTGATTTATCTGCTCTTAACGAAACAAACAAAAAGAAAAATAAACTTGTCCATATTGCTATTGAGGTGTTAGAGATAAGAAACGAAGCGGCGAAAACGCTTGGTGTTAAGTGGATTGACACAGTTAATGTCGGCGAAACGAGTGTACCGCCAACGATAACGGATATCCCGGCACTTTTTAGGGTTGGTGAGTTCGGTAGGTGGACAACTCTTTCGGCAGATATAAAACTTTTAGTTAATAAAGGTGCAGCACGGCTTTTGGCAAAACCTAAAATTATAGCTAAGTCGGAAACAAATGCCTCATTCTTTGTTGGCGGTAAAGTTCCGTATGCTATAGCGACAACGAATAACATACAGATAGAATGGAAGGATTATGGTACTCAGGTAAATCTTTTACCGACCATTCTTGATGATAATCAGATAGGACTTTCAGTTTTTGCGGATATTTCTGATTTGGATTATACACATGGAACAGTTGTCTCGGGTTTCAGTCTCCCTGCTTTAATTACCAGGAAAGCATCTTCATCTGTGATTTTAAAAGACGGGGAGACGCTTACTTTAGCAGGTTTAGAAAAGAGTTTAAAAGAAGAAATAACAAGCGGAATTCCGTTTTTATCAGATATACCGATTATAGGTATTTTGTTTTCACACAAGTCTTATAGCAATATAAAAACTACTGTGGTTATATTTATAACACCGACAATTGTTAAAGAAGGCGCCCCTATAGAAAAGATACCATTTTAGGGAAGGAGGAAATAAGAAATGGTTCAGGCAACCGGCAAAAAAAAATCCTGTAAAGAAATACTTCTCGATAAAAAGATTTTAACCGATGAACAATTTAAAAAGGTAGAAGAAGAGGTAAAGAAAACCGGCGCTCTTTTCCAGCAGGCAGCTATTGATATGAAACTTATTGATAAAGGTGAAATATTAAAACTTTTATCAACTGAATGGACAGTGAAAGCAATTGATTTGTCTGTTATGGATATCGACCCGGAAATAGTGAAAGTAATGCCTAAACCATCTGCAAAAAGATATAATGCTATTCCTTTTGCTAAAGAAGAAAGCATTTTATTTGTTGCTATGGCAGAACCGCGTGATTTATTTGCTATTGAAGATATAAATTTAAGAACAGGGTTTCAGGTCCAGCCGTATCTGGCGCTTCCTGAGGATATAAGAATAGTAATAGATAAAATCTACGGAAGTGAAGCAGAAGCGATGGCTGAAGACGAAGAGGGAAGAGAAGAAACAGCTTCAATGTCATCTTCTGATGCGGATGATGCAAAAGAACTTACTGCAGAACTGATAGCAGGACTTGATTCAGGTGGTGAAATAGAAGTTGATAAATTTGCAGCGGAAGAATCTACCGATATTATGCAGGTTGATACTTCTGCACCTGAAGTAGAAAAACTTGTTAATGCTATAATTTTAGAAGCAATGAGGTTAAAAGCATCAGATATTCACATTGAACCGTTTGAAAAGAAATTAAATGTTCGCTACCGCGTGGACGGCAATTTAAGGCGAGCATCGTTTAAAATACCGTTAAGTTTTAAACAGGCTCTTATTGCAAAAATAAAAATCATGACCGGTTCAATGAACCTTACTGAAAGAAGGGTTCCGCAGGACGGCAGAATCCAGGTAAAGGCAAAAGGTAAACCGATAGAATTCCGTGTCAATATTATTCCGACTATCTATGGTGAAAGTGCAGTAATGAGAATTCTTGATAGGTCCGGTTCTTCGGCAAAATTGGAACAACTTGGTTTTTTACCTGATACTATTGAGAAATTTCTGGTATCGCTTGCTAAACCATATGGTCTTATTCTAGTATGCGGACCTACTGGAAGCGGTAAATCATATACACTTTCTGCAGCACTTGCAGCTATCAAAGACCCGACGGAAAAAATCCTAACTGCTGAGAATCCGGTTGAATATAACCTTGACGGGGTAATGCAGGTGCAGGTAAATCCCGACCTGAAAATGGGCGACAAAGTTTTTGACTTTTCTATGGCACTTCGTTCTTTCCTCAGACAAGATCCGGATATAATTATGGTTGGTGAAATTCGCGATAAAGAAACAGGTCAGATAGCGATGGAAGCTGCTATGACGGGTCATTTGGTTTTATCTACTGTTCATACCAATGATGCACCATCAGCGATTTCCAGGCTTTCTGAAATGGGTATACATACCTTTCTTGTGGCAAATACAACAGAGTGTATTCTTGCCCAACGGTTGATAGGGACATTATGTAAAAATTGCAAGGAACCGGACCCTAATCCGTCAGAAGATTTGATAAAGTTACTTGAATTTTACAAAATTGATTATTCAAAAGCGTCGTTTATGAAAATTCACCAGGGTGGCTGTCCGAAATGCGGTACCAGGGGAATGAAAGGCAGGACTGCAATACACGAACTTTTAGTTATGGATGAGGAGTTACGCAGGTTTTGTATAAAAGAAGTTTCTGTCGGTCCAATAAGGGATATGGCAAAGAAACATGGTATGCGTACATTGGTTGAAGATGGACTTATAAAAGTTACAATGGGACTTACAACTTTTGATGAGGTTATGACTGCTGCTACATAAAAGGTGGTTTTGTGGTTGAGACCCTTCGTCTGCTATCTTGGTGTATAGGAATTTCGATATTTAGCAGAGCTAACGCTCTGCGGCTACAATATCAATTGGTTTGTAGCTGCAAAGCGAAGCTTTGCCTAACTTGTTAAGTAAAGTTTAGTTTTTAAAAGAATAATAAGAAAACGATATATTACAGGAGTTATTTATGGAAAAAAACTCAAATTTTGCTGAATTTTTTGATATTGTGAGAACCATAACATCCACATTTGATGTTGATTCAGTTTTAAAAAAAATAGGTACTGCTGCTGAGAGACTAACCAATACAATGGCATCCTCAATTATGATTTTGGACGATGATAAAAAAAGTCTTTATTTTAAAGTTGCCAGTGGTGATAAAGGTACGATATTAACTAAGCTTAAAGTTCCCGTTGGTGAGGGTGTTGCAGGCTGGGTTGCCAAAAATAAAGAGCCGCTGATTATTCAGGATGTAAAAACTGACGCGCGTTTTACTGGAAAAATTGATTCTGAATCCGGCTTTCAAACAAAATCAATACTTTGTGTTCCACTGATTGTAAACAATGAACTTATCGGAGTTGCGGAAGTACTTAATAAAGTAGATGGTTCCCAGTTTACAGAAGACGATAAAACAATTTTAATTAGTTTATCGGGTTTTGCTGCTGTTGCAATATTAAATGCAAGAAATATTTCTGACCAGCAGAACTTTTTTGCAAATATTTTCGAGATACTTACAACTGCGTTTGAGTCAAAAGACAAACGGCTTTCAGGACATTCGTTTAAGGTAGCGCAACTTTCAACTGCAATAGCCAAAGAACTCGATATTTCCGGTTCCAATTACAAAGATATTTATTACGCTGCAATTTTACATGATGTTGGTTTTGTTAATATTCCTGAATATTCTATAATGGACCATGCAACAAATAAAAGTCATCCTATAAGAGGTTTTGAAATGGTTAAAAATATAAACCTTTTAAAAAATGCTGCGGAACTTATAAAATATCACCACCTGATGTATGATGGTTCCGGTTTCCCTGAAAGCTTAAAAAAAGAGCAAATACCTCTCGGTTCAAGGATAATATCTTTAGTTGAATCGGTAGAAGATATGAATTTTTCGGGTATTTCAAATGACAAAATCAAACAGATTCTTGAATCACAAAAAGGAATAAAATACGACCCTCAAATAGTTGATACTTATCTCAAATTAGATTTATTATGAAGAAGAAAATTCTCATAGCAGATGATAATGAGGAAATAGTACAACTTCTTATAGCTTTATTTACACCACTTGGACATGAAATCTTTATAGCAAGGGACGGTTCTGAAGTGTTTTCTGTTTGCCGCAGAGAAAAGCCGCATCTCGTTGTTCTTGATATAATGATGCCTTGTTTTACCGGTTTCCAGGTTTTAAGACGGTTAAAAAAAGATGAAGTTTTCAAACCTTATCCAAAGGTATTAATGCTCTCCGTAAAATCACAACCCCGGGATATTCAGCAAGCAGAACAATTCGGTTGTGATGCCTACTTGATAAAGCCGTTTGAACCCAAAGAACTTGTTAAGAAGGTTGTAGAACTGCTTGACAAAAAGGATTTTACCCAGTAATACGATTTCAAAACAATGGATAATATAATTGACGACATAAATCAGTTAAAAATTGAAAAAAAAGCGGTTGTGCTTTCACATAATTATCAGTTACCTGAAATTCAGGATATTGCTGACTTCGTGGGTGATTCATTAGAACTTTCAAGGAATGCTCTAATTACCGATGCTAAAATTATTGTTTTTTGCGGTGTTCATTTTATGGCTGAAACTGCAAAGATATTATCGCCGTTAAAAGTAGTACTCTTACCTGATATGAGAAGTAGCTGCCCGCTTGCCAATATGATTACTGTAGATGATGTTAGAAGACTTCGCCATGAAAATCCTAAGGCATCAGTTGTTTGTTACATAAATACATCTGCTGATGTAAAGGCAGAATGTGATATTTGTTGTACGTCTTCAAATGCTATTGAAATTGTTAATTCTGTTCCATCCGACACTGTAATATTTTTACCTGACAGAAACCTCGGCAATTATGTTTCCAAATACACAGACAAGAAAGTAATTATATGGAATGGTTTTTGTCCTACCCATGAAACACTAAAAGTTGAGGATGTCCTGGAATTAAAAAAACAATATTCTAATGCAAAATTCGTAGCGCATCCTGAATGCAGAGAAGATGTTCTGAATCTTGCCGATAAGGTTACTTCAACAAGCGGGATAATCAGATATGTTAAAAATGATTCTTCAAATAGCTTTATTATAGGCACTGAAACTGCCATTTTACACCGTCTTCAAAAGGAAAACCCAAACAAAACATTTATACCTGCCTCCCGAAGGATGTTCTGCCCGAATATGAAATATGTCAACCTCGAGTCGCTGCACGAATCACTTCTTAATAAGCAACACGAAATAGAAGTCCCGGAAAAAATAAGAAAAAAGGCATATTTGGTAATCCAAAAAATGCTTGATATTTCTTAGAAAGTATCATTATAAAACGGATTAAATGAAGTTTGGTTGCATCTATTGGTTTTTGCGGAAATGTCCGGGAGTTAAACCGCTGTATTTGCGGAATATTCTATTGAAATGATATTCATTAGTAAAACCCACTTCTTTGGCAATGGATTTTAACGGCAGGTTTGTTGTCAGGATTAATTCTTTGGCCGTTTCGATACGTAATATACTTAAATCCTCTATTGGTGTACGTCCTGATTCACTTTTATATTTCCGTAAAAAATGATATTTACTCAGGTAAGCAAAATCAGCTAATTTTTGTAGAGTAATATTTTCCTTTAAATTATCACGCATAAAACCTTTTATTTTCCGGATAAGTTCAGATTTTTCTTTATTAGTTCTATTTAATCTTGAATATTCTGCTAATATGGTTTCGGTTATTGATTCCTGAAATTGAATATTATATTTCGAATTAGTTTGTCTTTCTTCTAAAAGCCATTTTGATAAAAGTCTCATCCTGCCGTTAGTATCGTGTAATAATATAGGGAATTCCATTTTTTCTTTGTTATCTTGTTTCCAGCCAAAATAAATAGTTTCAGCCGGATTTTTTTCATTAGATTTTTCTTTATGTGCCGCACCGGCTTGATAAAACAAAACATCTCCTGCTTTTGCAATTATGTTTTGGTTTGCGATTAATACAGACATCTCTCCGTTGATAACAACAATCATTTCATTAAAAGGATGGGAATGACTGGGCATTTTCCATTTCGAATAAGGTTCGGTTCTGCCAACATAAAGTAATTCTGAGTTATTTTTCTTCATAAGCAATTATAGATAAAATAATGGCAATCGTAGGTATTGACATTTTTAGCACTATGCGTTATACTACTGTTAGATAGCACAGAAACATTATATAAAATAATAAAAATATGTCAATAGCAATATAAGAATAATAAAGGAGGATTAAAATGCCGGTAAAATTCAGAAAGAAGTTGATAGATAATGTTAAATATGAGGCTGCTTCGGTTTTTGACGTTAATAATGACGGAATTTTAGATATTGTATGCGGAGCGAATTGGTATGAGGGTCCTGATTGGAAGAAACATAAAATATGTGATGTGAAACGGGAAGGCGAATATTATAATGATTTTTCAGATTTGCCTATGGATGTTAACGGTGACGGTTTTTTGGATATAGTTACGGGTGCATGGTGGGGTGCCACTTTACAGTGGAGGGAAAATCCAAAGGGTAAACCTGTAGAATGGAAAACTCACGATATATATAAATGCGGGAGTATTGAAACTACACGGCTGTTTGATATTGATAAAGACGGACACCAGGAGATTATCCCCAATACGCCCGAAGCTCCCTTAGCGTATTATAAATTAAAATTAGATTCCAAAGGAAAAGGTACCGGCGAATTTGACAGGTATGTAGTTTTTGACCAACCGAGCGGACATGGTTTAGGATTTGGCGATATAAATGGCAATGGCAGACCTGACATTATTTTAAGAAATGGCTGGTTGGAAGCACCGGAAGACCCTGCAAAAGGTAAATGGAAATTTCACCCGGAATTTGATTTGGGCAGCGCTAGTATCCCGATAATTGTACACGATGTTAATAATGACGGTATTGCAGATTTAATTGTAGGGCAGGCGCATAATTTTGGTTTGCACTGGTGGGAGCAGCAAAAGATGAGTAACGGTGAAAGAAAATGGATAAAACATGATATTGACCTCACCGCATCCCAGTATCACGATTTACAGATGGCAGATATAGACAATGACGGGGAGTTGGAATTAGTTACCGGTAAAAGATATCGTGCCCATTGCGGCGAGGATCCCGGCGAAAGTGATTCTGATCCTGTTGGGATTTATTATTTCAAAATTAATTCCGGAAAGTTTGAGAAAAATATTATTGATTTCGGTAAAGTTCCGGATGCCACCGGTTGCGGTATTCATTTTGCAATTGCCGATTTAAATGGTAACGGCTGGCTTGATGTTGTTGCCCCGGGTAAAGATGGTTTATATTTATTTGAAAATATGGGATTGGAAAAATAAAAAAATAGGAGGTTGGTTATGGCGAAGATAGCGTTTATAGGGGCAGGAAGCATTGTTTTTTGTCAGACATTAATGAAGGATATTTTAGCGACTCCGGCTTTACAGGACAGTGAAATATGGTTGATGAACAGGACGAAACCTAAACTTGACCAGATAAAAAGTTTTGCTGACAGGATGGTAAAAGACAACAAACTGCCTACAAAGGTAGTCGCCACACTTGACCGGAAAAAGGCGTTAGCGGGAGCCGATTATGTTATTGTAATGATACAGGTTGGCGGCGTAGATGCTTTCAAAATGGATTATGAAATTCCTTTAAAATATGGAGTAGACCAGTGCATAGGAGATTCACTTGGACCCGGCGGGATATTTAGAGCGTTACGGACTATACCGGTATTGATTGATATAGCCAAAGATATGGAAGAAGTATGCCCAGATGCATTGATGGTGAACTATGCCAATCCGATGGCAGCTAATTGTTTCGCACTTGGCAAAGCGACCAAAATAAATTTTATAGGACTTTGTCATGGTGTACAAACCACACTTGATTTAATCAGCAGGTATGTAGATGTTCCAAAGGACAGGATTGACTATTTCTGTGCGGGAATTAACCATATGGCTTGGTTTCTTTCTCTCAAAGATAAAAAAGACGGGAAAGACCTTTATCCCATACTTAGTAGGAATATTGAGAAACCGGAATATTATATTAACGAAAAAGTACGGTGTGAAGTTATGAGGCATTTTGGTTATTTTATGACAGAAAGTACCGGCCATCTTTCGGAATATATTCCCTGGTTTCGTAAGAACAAGAAGGCGCTCGACCTGTATTGTGACCAGCCGAGTTTTGGCGGGGAAACAGGTGCATATTATAAATGGTGCAGTATGATTGCCGAAAAATATGCCAAAATAGACCAACTGTCGTTTGAATCAACACAAATTAAAGGAAGGAGTATAGAGTATTGTTCTTATATTATTGAGGCAATGGAAACGGACAATATTTTTCGTCTCAACGGTAATATTAGGAATGACGGGTATATTACAAATTTACCGCAGGGTTGTTGTGTTGAAGTGCCGATATTTGTTGACAGTAGAGGACTTCATCCAGTCCGCGTTGGAGAACTGCCTCTGCAGTGTGCAGTTTTGAATCAAAGCAATATCGGTGTGCAGGCATTAGCAGCTGAATCGGCATTGACCGGCAACCCGGAATATGCAATGCAGTCAGTGGCAATGGACCCGCTTACAAGCGCAGTTTGTACTCTTTATGAAGCACGTGAAATGGTGAGTGATATGTTTGAAGCAGAAAAAGAATGGTTGCCGCAATTTGCAGGGAAGAAGTTACAGTCAAAACCAATTATTAATACTCCAAAAGGAACGAAAGGAGTTGATGTACCTTTGGACCCGGCACTTGCAGTTGTCCATAGGTTCGGCAAATTAGTTGAACAAAAGAAATAAGTAAAACGGAGGAAATATGTCTAAAGTAAAAATTGGGTTTATCGGTTCCGGATTTATGGGGCAACTGGCTCATATTTCAAACTATGCATTATTGCCTGATGTGGAGATGACTGCTCTTGCTGAAGGCAGGGAGAAAACTGCTGAACTCGTTGCCTCCCGTTATGGTATTAAAAAGGTTTATTCAAATCATAAAGAGATGCTTAAAAATGAAAAATTAGACGGAGTTGTGGCGATAATGAACTTCGGGTTTCATAATGTTGTGGTCCCTGATGTTATTGATGCCGGGCTGAATATACTGACAGAAAAACCATTGTGTGTAAACGCAGAAAATGGGAAAAATTTAGTTCAGAAAGCGAAACAAAAAGATATAGTTTATCATGTTGGTTTTATGAAAAGATGCGACCCTGCCAGCATTTATATGAAAAAGACAATTGAAGAATGGAAGAAGTCCGGTGAATTAGGTGAATTTAGTTATTTAAGAGCAAGTATGCCCCCGGGCAATTGGATGTTTGGGATTGAAGACCCAATATCTGCAAATGATGCTGACCAATCACCGGCTCAGGAACAGGAATCAGTTCCTTCCTGGATGGACAAAAAAACCGGTGAAAAATATGTAGATTTTGTAAATTATTATATTCACCAGATAAATTTAATCAGGTATTTGTTAAAAGAGGACTACAGCGTAAAATACGCAGAGTCTTCAGGCAGGCTGCTGGTAGGGGAGACTGATTCAGGAAAACCTATTGTTCTTGAAATGAATACTTATAACCTTAAAAAAGAGTGGCACGAATTTTATACTGCATTTTTTGAAAAAGGTTATATTAAGTTATCGCTACCGGCGCCGCTGGCACGGCAACATAGCGGCAAGGTAGAAATATATATTAATAATAGCTCAGGGGAATATTATAAAAACCCTGTTTTTTCACCTCGCTGGTGTATGTTAGAACAAGCCCGTATCTTTGTGGAAACAATACAAGGAAAACGGGAATGCATTTCTACGGCTGAAGACGGATTAAAGGATTTGGAAGTTGCCGAATCATATATCAAACTGCTAACAAAGAAGTGATAGATGTGATTGTCTCTTATAAAACCTACTTCGGCGACCTTAGTCGGTATTAACTTGATGTATAGAAATTTCAATGTTTAGCAGAGCTAACGCTCTGCGGCTACAATATCGATTGATTTGTAGCTGCAAAGCGAAGCTTTGCTTAACTTGTATGAAAGTATAATAAAATGGATAAAAAAATAAAAAAATCAATTCTGATTAAAAAAGTACGATATGAGGAGATGTTACCTTGGGAAGCAGTAAAATCCCGTAAGGCATTCCCGGTTGCCTATCTACCAATCGGTGGGATTGAGTGGCATGGCGAACAGAACTGTCTCGGATTAGATACCGTCAAGGTTCACGCAATTGCTATGGAATGCGCCAAAAGAATAGGTGGAGTAGTTTTTCCATCTCTTTTCTATGGTGAACCACGGGAACATTATCTTATGGAAGCGGACCAGGATGAAGATGGACAAATTGCTAATAAGATGGAACTACCTAAAAGTAATTTTTCACCCGGGTATATGCAGGAGCAAGGTTTTCAGGCTAATTTTGACTATGTGAAATTGTTACATCATATTATGGTTGAAATTCATAGTCTTGGGTTTGAAGTTATTATTGTTTTATCAGGACACTATCCGCTGCTATATCATGCAAGAGCTGCTTGTGAACTTTTTAATCTTGATTACAGAAAGGCATGGCCTTGTTCCGGGTATGAATTAGTAAGAGATGTAATCCCGTCAGCCGGTGACCATGCTGCTGCATGGGAAACAAGTTTAATGATGTACTTAAGACCCGATTTGGTTGATATGACGAGGTTACCAAAGGACTTGAATGTAAAACTTATCGGAGTGCATGGTAGAGACCCAAGGAAATATGCAAGTGTAAAGTATGGCAAAAAAGGTGTTGATGCAATTGTCAACCGGATATCGGAAAAAGTGCATAAATTATTAGGTAGATAATTAATTGGTTTGTAGTTGAACTTAATGGGGAAAATATGTTATTGAAAAAACTTAGAGAAGAAGTATATAGAATGAATTTAGAACTTCCTAAAAACCATCTGGTTACGATGACCAGTGGGAATGTAAGTGGCAGAGATATTAAAACAGGTTATATTGTAATTAAACCCAGCGGGATAAATTATGATGAACTTAGTCCTGCAAAAATGGTTATAGTAGATTTATCCGGAAAAGTTATAGAAGGAAAACTTAGCCCGTCAGTTGATACAATATCACATTTAGTTATTTACCGTAACCGTAAGGATTTATGCGGTGTAGTTCACACTCATTCTTCATATGCAACAAGTTTCGCATTGTTGGGAAAACCAATACCTGTCTACCTTACTGCTCACGCTGATGAATTTGGCGAGGTGGTTCCAATTACAAGGTATGCATCTCCGTTTCCGTTAGAAGAAGTAGGAGAAGCCGTAGTCGAAACATTAGGAAATTCAAGAGTTCAGGCAGTATTAGTTAAAAGCCATGGAGTATTTGCATTTGGTACTACAGCCACTTCTGCACTTAAAGCTGCTGTAATGGTTGAAGATATAGCAAAGACCTGCCATTTAACATTACTTTTAGGCAAGCCGAACGTATTACCTGGAAGTGAAATAAAAAAATGGTATAGAAGATATCACGAAGTATACGGACAAAAAAATAGCAAGTTATTTTGAATAATTAAAAGTATGCGGATTTCAATGTATAGCAGAGCTAACGTTCTGCGGCTACAATATCAATTGGTTTGTAGCTGCCCGCCAACGATTCAGTGGAGGGCCTAACTTGAAGTAAAAAATGGGAGGAGACAATGAAATTAACAAAGAGCAGTCTTGGAAAATTGGATAAAGAATATGCCGGGTATCTGGAAGGTAAGAAATTAGACAGTTTTTTCAATGAGTTTGGAATAGATTTTGCTGCCGGTCACTGGTCTGCCGGTGGGTTTGCCGATAGGTTTGCACCTGGCGGATACAATCCCGGTCTTGATGAGAGTATCATTGCCCAGATTGAACGGGTTGCAAAAGCAGGAATCAAAGGAATAGAATTTCACGAAGCGCTTTTTATTGATAAGAACTACAAGAAAGATAAAAGCAAGATTGACAAAATAAAAGAATCCTTGGCAAAAAATAAAGTTGAACCTACAAATATGAATACCAATCTTTTTGGTGACCCAAAATGGAAACTGGGTGGTATCACCAATGTTAACAAATCAATCCGCGAAGATGCATTAGCAGTTGCGTTACAAGGTGTGGAAATAGCAAAAGAGGTTGGCTGTAAGAGCGTTGCTTTATGGCCCGGTTCAGACGGTTGGGACTACAATTTTGAAGTGAATTATGGTGTTATATTAGATAGATTTATTGAAGGGTGTATTGCTATAAATAAGAAAACTAAGGAATTAGGTCTCAAGTTTGGTATAGAAGCTAAATTGCACGAACCAAGGGAAGGCAATATGGTAGTTCCTACGACACATTTGGCAATATTAATTGCAAAAGAAGTCAACGAAGAATGTGGCGAAACCAATATGGGAGTTGCTATTGACTACGGTCATGAACAGATGTATGCGGTCGAACCTGCATCTATGCTTTATGCTGCCAAAAGATTTGGTGTGCCTGTAGTTAATTTACATGTGAATAACGCTAAACTCCATTCAAATGATGAAGATAGGATAGCAGGGACAGGAGATATATGGCGATTAGCTGATTTTTGTTATGCTGCAATTGATACCGGTTATAACGGCTGGATTGGAGAAGACCAGTTCACGTATCGTACTGACGCGGTAAAATCAATGTTGCTATCCAGAGAATTTTTTGGTAATATAATGAAAAAGTCGCTAATGATTTACGCGATAAAAGATAAACTCGAAAAAGCACAATCAACAGGTGATGCCATAGAAACCATAGAAGTTGTCAAAAAATATATAATCGGATAATTATATAAGTGATATGCTCCCTTAAATTCTTTCTTCTCCCCTCGGGGGAGAAGATGAAAGATGAGGGGGATTTGACAGTTCTGTATTGTTACAGGGGGTTATATAAAAGCCGCGATATTACGGGGTATAAAAAATATTAATATTGAAGATGTCCAAGTTCCAAGTATCAAACCGGAAGAAGCGTTAGTAAAGATTAAATCAGTCGGTGTTTGCGGGTCAGATGTACATTATTATCTTCACGGTAAAATAGGCAACCAGATTGTTAAAGGTCCGCATATACTCGGTCATGAAGTATCAGGTGAGGTTGTTAAAGTCGGTAAGAATGTAAAAAATATTACTCCCGGTATGCGGGTAGCAGTAGAGCCGGGCATTCCATGCGGTAAATGTGAATATTGTAAATCAGGACGTTATAACATCTGTCCTGATATATTGTTTTTAGGCACTCCGCCGGTTAGTGGTGCATATCGTGAATATCTTGCGTATCCTGCCGAGCTTCTCTTTCCTATACCGGGTTCAATGAGTTTTGCCGAAGGTGCATTGATAGAAACATTATCAGTAGGAATGTATGCTGTAGAATTGTCAGAATTGAAAAAAACTGATAGCGTAGCTGTACTTGGTTGTGGTCCCGTAGGATTAACTACTTTAAAATCAGTAGTGGCAGCGGGTGTCCAAAATATATTTATTACTGATTTAATTGAAGAACGGCTCAATTTTGCAAGAAAATATAAAAATGTTGTTGCAATAAACGCATCACAAAAAAACCCTGTTGAAGTAATAAAAGAATTGACCAAGAATCGCGGGGTAGATATAGTTTTTGAAGCGACTGGTGCTGCAGATACATTTCGGCAGTCTATAGAAATTGTCAGGATAGGTGGCAAAGTAATATGGATAGGTATTCCTAAAGAGGATTATATATCTATTGAAGGGCATATTGCAAGACGGAAAGAAGTGGTTATTAAATTAGTCCGCAGGTTTAAAAATCAATATAAAAAAGCAATCCAAGCAGTAAAATCCGGAAAAATTGTTGTTAAAGATATGATAACCCATAATTTCAAACTGGACGACATTAATAAATCGTTTGAACTGGTTGAAAAATACGCAGATGGAGTAATGAAAGCCATAATAAATATGTAGATATAGCAGGAAATCCGCAGGCAAAAAAACATAATGTCATAACATTATGTTTTTTTACGTCCGCCTTAGGCTGTGTCACAATTGTAGTAGCACGCCCTTGGCGTGCCTAACTTGTTTTCTATCTTCTTACCTTGTTTTTCCTTCACTAATTTTATATAATCAAAACTATGACGGAACATAAATCAGATTTTCTAATTATTGGTTCGGGAATCGCCGGACTTTCACTTGCGCTCCGGCTTTCAAAATACGGCTCAGTATTTATTGTTACAAAAAGACTTATATTTGAGTCAAATACAATTGAAGCACAGGGCGGAATTGCTTCTGTCTGCCAAAAAAATGATTCTTTTCAAAAACATATAGATGATACACTTTCTTCTGGTGACGGGCTTTGTAATGAAAAAGTTGTTGAATTAGTTGTAAAACAAGCACCGGACCGCGTTGAAGAATTAAGAAAGTGGGGTGTAAAATTTGATAAAGATACCGGGCTGGAAGGTGGGCATTCAAGAAGGAGGGTTTTACATTCCGGTGATAACACGGGAAAAGTAATTGAAACAGCAATTGTTAATAAAGTTAAAAAAGGAAAAAACATAAAAATATTTGAGAATTATGCAGCAGTTAATTTAATCAAAAAAAACAACAAATGCTGGGGTGCATATATTTTAAATAAGAACAAAGGTAAAGTTGAAACGTTTTTAGCGAGAACGACAATTTTAGCGACAGGCGGTACAGGCAAAGTTTATCTTTATACCTCTAATCCTGATGTCGCTACCGGTGACGGTATTGCTATGGCTTATCGTATCGGATGTAAAGTGTCAAACCTTGAATTCATGCAGTTCCACCCTACCTGTCTTTATCATCCTGAAGCAAAATCTTTCCTGATATCCGAGGCACTCCGTGGTGAAGGTGCCATTTTGATTGATTCAAAAGGCAACCGCTTTATGGAGAAGTATCATGCCAAAAAAGAGCTTGCTCTACGTGATATAGTTGCAAGGTCAATTGACTCCGAATTAAAAAAATCCGGTGCTGACTGCGCCTATTTGGATATTTCTTTCAAACCTGCTAATTTTATCAGAAAAAGATTTCCTAGTATTTATAAAAAGTGTCTTTCTTTCGGCATTGATATTACAAAAAGACCTATACCTGTTGTCCCGGCAGCTCATTACATGTGTGGCGGAATTGTAACAGATATTCATGGAAGAACGAATATCCCCGGACTATATGCTATAGGTGAAGTCGCCTGCACGGGATTGCACGGTGCAAACCGTCTTGCCTCAAACTCGCTTTTAGAAGGAATAGTTTTTTCTTATCAAGCAGCAAAAAAAATTATTGAAGAAAGCTGTGTGGGAAAAAACAATCATAATTTTCCGAAAGTAGAACCGTGGAAAATAGGGCATGCCACACATTCGGATGAAGCGATAGTTATTTCTCATAACTGGGATGAAATAAGACGGCTTATGTGGAACTATGTCGGCATCGTTCGTTCAAACAAGCGGTTAGAACGTGCACTTGCCAGAATAGAGAACCTAAAAAAGGAAATAAACCAATACTATTGGGATTTTATCATCACTCAGGATTTAATTGAACTAAGAAACATAGCAATAGTTTCAGAACTCATAATAAAGTCAGCAATTGCCCGCAAAGAATCACGTGGTCTACATTACAACATAGATTATCCAAAAAAACTTTCAAATCCAAGAGACACAGTTTTGTAAAATCAGGGACGGTTCTGGTTTTTATGCAATAAGTTTGATTGTGTTATTTAATACAATTATGACAATAAGCGAAATAGTAAATAAAAAAGAGTGGGTAATTCACAATTCAAGGCCTGACCCCTTTACTTTTTATTTTTGCCAGCTTATCTTCTCAAGTCTTGAGTATTAAAACTATTAGACGGTTCAACTGGTTTCTAAAGGCTATAGAATATTATGAATATCTATGGATATGATATAGATAAACAAGATTTGCCTACTGTTTTAACAAAACCAAAATATTCTCTATTTTTTATAATAAGTATTTTAGTAATATTAATATTTGAAATCGTAATAAGTTTTTCTGTTAATTGTTTAATAGTTAATTCGTATCATTTTATATTTTTGGTTTTAATTGATATTTTAGTTGGAGTAACAATATCTTTGTTCCTTACTAGAAACGACTTAAAAGGGACTGTAATTAAAATAACAAAAATAAGACAAAAACACGATAAGCATTTTAGTGAACTATCAGGATTAGGAATATACAAAAGGTTATGGTATCTTAGTGGTTCAGGATATAAGTTAATTACTTTTTGTTGTTTAGTTTTATTGTTACTACAAGTTCTAATTTATACAGTAAAATTGCCTATACAAATATCTGAATATGGTTATGAATATGAAATTGCGAGATATGGGCGTGTACTTCAGACATTTTTGTTTTCATTAATACTTGGACTAGAAATTAGATATTTTATTTTTACAAAAAAATATCAATAAATGATAATAAAGAGGGAGAAGGGGACAATGGAGTTTAAATGGTTCACTTATGATACATAGTTGCCAAGGGTGATTGTTACAGTAATGTTTTGGAGGGAAACTAAATATGATTAATGAAAAATTTTTTCAGAAATTAAAAGAAGACCACCGGAAGGCGTCAAATGAAAGAATGCAAATTATCGGCATATCTAATGATACGCTACATAATGCCAAGAGAATAATTTTTACCCTGCATCGCGGGGAAACCGGCGAAGCAAAAAAGAAACTTCTTGAGATAGAACAGGTTCTGCGGCAACTGGAAAAGAAATTCGGTTTTGAACGGATTTCAGAAGAAGGCAGTTACAGGGCTGCTGTTGAAGAGTACGTGGAAGCGAAAATGTTTTATTTTGTTATGGTGAATAAGAAAATAGACAGGATTAAGGAAATTAATTTAAACTATGGTTCTTATCTGGGAGGACTTTGTGATTTAACCGGCGAACTGGTACGCAGGGCTGTTAACGAAGCTGCTGCCGGTAATTTGGACGAAGTACCCAAAATGAAAAAAATTATCAATGATATTATGGCAGAGTTAATTGAATTTGACATGACCGGTTATTTGCGTACTAAATATGACCAGGCAAAACATAATTTAGGAAGAATAGAACAAATAGATTACGAAAAAGCAACAAGAAGACCTGTTTGACATAAACGGGGACGGTTCTGGTTGTGACAGTGTAAGTTTATTTTCACATTTCAATTAAGTATAGAATGATTTTTTAGGAAGGAGGATATATGCCATTAATAATTATAATAGTTATAGGTGTTATAATTTGGCTTATTATTACTATAAGTACTTCTTCAACAAATGCCCGCGAGGCTTTAACTAAAATTGAATTATTAGAAAAAAATATTAAAGAATTACGTAGTACGGTTATTTTATTATGGAATAAACTCAACCCTCAGGATGTAAATAAACCGTTCATGGATGGGGAAGAAAAAGTAGCCATACCTGATTATATCGCTATTCCGGAAGGATCCATAGGATTAAATACTGAAACAGAAAGTATCCCATGTCTAAAATGCGGAAGCATGAATAGTGTAGATGCACTTCATTGTATGAACTGTGGTACTCCGACAAACACTCCTCTTGAAGAAAAAGAAGATATCCCAATAATTCATCCTGAAACTGCTGTTCAATCATTATCTATCCCAAAGATAGATTGGGAAAAATTCATGGGTATAAAATTGTTTGCATGGCTTGGAGGTTTTGCTTTTTTTCTTGGTATATCATTTTTTGTAAAATATTCAATAGAACATAATTTAATTAGTCCGCTTGTACGGGTTATGATAAGCTTCATTTTTGGAATATGTTGTATTGTCAGTGGGTTACTACTTAGGAAGAAAGGATATTCTGTAACTGTACAGGCTTTATGTGCCAGCGGTGTTGCAGTTCTATATGCTGATATTTTTGCGGCTTGCACTTATTATCATTTTATTTCTTCAGGTGTGTCTTTCTTACTGATGATTTTAGTTACTATCACTTCGTTTCTTTTGGCGGTTAGATTAGATTCACAATATGTTGCAATATTAGGGATGATAGGTGGTTTTCTTACTCCGCCGCTTCTATCTACAGGTATAGATAGACCCTTAGGTTTGTTTACTTATATTACCATTCTTGATGTCGGTTTAATTGCAGTTGCTTTGCAAAAAAGGTGGGGATTTTTAGTAAGCATGGCAGCTGTAGGGACTCTCATTATAGAAACGGGATGGGTTGTAAAGTTTTTCAATTCTTACAAAGTCAACACAGGTATTACAGTTTTTCTTTTATTTTCAGCACTTTTCATCATTGCTTTTAAAATATCCGAAAAAATTAGAAGAGAAGATAAATGGATAAATTTACCGGCATCATTCGTCCCGTTATTATCCATGGTATTTGCTATGTATCTATTGTCTTTTCAGGAATTGGGAACTCGTCCCGGTTTGGTTCTTTCTTTTCTGTTTTTGCTTCAGTTAGGCATTAGTTATCTTGCAGTTTGCCGTGATGACTTTCGTCCTACACATCTTTATGCCAGTATTTTTTCTTTTATAATTCTTTTAGTTTGGACTAATAGATATCTTACATTAACGCTTTTACCGTGGGGTTTAGCATTCTATTTAATTTTTGCAGTACTACATTCTCTTTTACCGATTGTTTTACAAAAAATACGACCAACGACTTCAATGCCTAAATGGTGTTATTTGTTTCCGTCACTGATGTTGATTCTTGTAATGTTCCCATTGATTAAAGAACCGGTGACTTCAATAATCATATGGCCATTTGTTTTTTTAATAAGTGCAGTTGCAGTTATGTCTGCTATGATTATGGCAATAGCATGGGTTAGTGGTATAGTATTGATATTAACAATGGTTGCACTCGGAATCTGGACTTCTAAATTGCAGGATATATCCAATATTTCGGAGTGGCTGGTATTGGTAACATTTTTTATACTTGCTTTTTTTGCATGGGGTTTATACATAGCCCGAAAGAAACCAATTAAACAGGAAGAAAAAGAAAATAAGTCATTATGGGAAATAAAACCTGAGCAAATTGCTCAACTCTCTTCGCTATCAGCAATTCTCCCGTTTGTTTTGGTATCTATAGCGATAACCCATCTTAAAATATATAATCCTTCTCCTATATTTGGTTTAGTTGTTCTGCTTATTATTTTACTTTTAGGGTTAGTAAGATATCGTGATACTGAATCTGTAGGTGTAATTGCTATGTTGTGCACTGTAATGGTTCAATATATATGGCATACTTTGTATTTTAATCCGCAGAATCCAACAGTTGCTTTGATATGGTATTTTACATTTTACTGTATTTTTACAGCTTTTCCTTTCATCTTTATGAGACAAATGAGCGATAGAATAATCCCGTGGGCTGTATCTGCATTTGTTGGTCCGCTCCAATTTTATCTAATACATAAAGTTATCACGCTTTCTATGGGAACTGAATATATAGGAATATTACCTGCCATATTCGCCGTTCTGTCACTTTTATGTTTATTTTATATAATAAAATATACTCCTTTAGAAAATCCTATCCGTATGTCACAATTAGCTCTATTTGCAGGAGTATCGCTATTTTTTATTACACTGATTTTCCCTTTACAATTTGAAAAACAATGGATAACAATTGGTTGGGCTTTGGAAGGGATAGCACTTTTATGGCTTTTGCGACGCATTCCGCACCAGGGTCTTAAAATCTGGGGTGTAGGATTATTGATAATTGCTTTTGTTAGATTAGCATTAAATAAATCTGTTTTTTTATATCATCCACGGGAAATATTGCAAATTTTCAATTGGTATTTATATGCTTATGGTATTGTTACTTTATGTCTATTTGTTGGCGCGAGATTTATTTATAAATTAGGTGACCAGATAATGGAATATAAAATGACACCTGTTTTAAATTCATTAGGAACCATACTTGCATTTTTGTTATTAAATATTGAAATTGCAGATTATTTTAGTACGGGTAGTACCATAACTTTCCAGTTCTCCGGTGATTTGGCAAGAGATATGACTTATTCATTAGGTTGGACTATCTTTGCGTTAGTAATGCTTATTATTGGTATCAATAAGAAAAACCAGGCTGCACGAATCGGCAGTTTGGGTCTTTTTTCGGTTACGATTATTAAAGTATTTTTACATGACCTTTGGCGTTTGGGTCAGTTGTATAGAGTAGGCTCGATTATTGGTCTTGCAATCACGCTTACCCTTGTATCATTTCTTTACCAGCGATATCTTTCACCAAAAGTAAAGGAGGATTCTAAAAATGTTTAAAAAAGTATTTTGTATTGTTTTTATATTTTTCGGATTCACTGTTTATGGAGGTGCGATTGAAGTTCCGGTTGATTGGCAATATTTCAAAAATATCAACATTGAAAATATAGGATTAGTATCGGTAAAAATACCATTTGAAACTATAAATGTTTCAAGAGAAAATCTTGAAGATATAAGAATTTATGATGCTGTCGGAGGCGAGGTCCCTTATTCTATTAGCATACCAGCCAGAATAGAGGAGACTGAACAGCCATTACGCGATTATAAAGTTACGGTAAATGAGAATAGTACAGAACTTATTTCAAAAACCGGTATATCTGAACAAATCGATTCAATTGCTATTATAACACCAGCCAGCGGATTTTTAAAGTCTGTATCTGTATTCAGTTCTTCAGACCAAAATGAATGGAATTGTATAGCAAAAGATAAGCCAATATTCAGGCAATCTTATAACGTGGAGAATATTCATATAGAGTTTACAAAGGGTTCTTATAAATATTTAAAAGTTATTTTGAATGATAAACGTAAAGATGCTATTCCGATAACCGGCTTATCGGTTCGTACTGTTTCCCAGGAATCGGTTTATCCTGATGATGAAATTAAGATTGATGCTATTGAGAGAAGTGAGACCCCAAGTCAATCGCGTATAGTTATAAAATTACCGGCAAAGAATTTGCGACTTTCAAAAATAATGATAAATACTGACAATAGTTTATTTACGCGACAAGTCTCAGTTTTAACTCGTGAATATTTGCAAGGTGAAATCAAAGAATCATATATAGAGCAGGGAACAATTTACAGAGTATCTGTTGACGGTCAAAATTCTTTTGAAAAAATAAGTATTCTTGTTTCAGCACAGATAAAAAATAATGAAATTATACTTGTCATCAATAATGGCAATAGTCCTCCATTAAGTATAAAAAAAGTGACAGTGTTTGTGAAACCGGTATTTATTAGATTTTTAACTAAAACTACCGGAACATTCTATGTTTTAACCGGTAATCAGTTAATATCTGCTCCAAAATATGATATTTCTGAATTAAATGAATATCTACAAAAAGCAAAATACACATCTGTGAAAATAGGTCAGATTGTCTTAAATCCAAAATATAAACCTCCTGAAACATTACCGGAACTGAGTGAATTAGGAACTTCTATTGATGTAAGCGATTGGCAATTTAGAAAGATAATGAATATTCCCGAATCAGGAATTCAGAAATTAGAACTTGATTTTGATGTTATAGTTCATGCTGACACTTCAATGAAAGACTTGAGATTAGTAAGAGATGGTAAACAAATCCCGTTTATTATAGAGCGAACAAGCATACTGCGTAGTCTTCAGCCTAATGTAACAAACATACCTAATGATAAAAAATTACCAATAAGTAGCTGGTTGTTAACTCTTCCAAAAAATTCAATTCCTGTAACATATTTATCGTGTAATGTAAATGAATCTATATTCCAGAGGAACATTTCTTTGTATGAAGAAATACTTGATGAGCGAGGTGCAAAAAGTAATCGGTATTTAGGGAATGCAATATGGACAAGAATACCAAATCAGAGTAATACTTCCTTTTCGATTAACTTGAATACCAAACCAATTACAAATAAAATTATTTTGGTGATTCAAAATGGAGATAATCCTCCATTGACGATTAGTAATATTCAGTTCTACTATCTAATTACCAGACTATTATTTAAAGCGACAGCGAATAACAACACTTATTTATATTATGGAAACAAAGACGTTTCAAGTCCTCAATATGACATTGACCTGGTCGCAAACGAAGTTCTTTCCGCTGACAAGAAAATCGCGACATTGAATAAGGAAGAAGCACTTAATCCAAGTACTTGGTGGGAATTGCCGGTATTATCAGGCGCAATGCGGATAGTTTTCTGGATAGTTATGATTATCGTAGTAATTGGTTTGCTTGTTGTTATAATTAAACTTTTGCCAAAAAATTCTTAGCCAAAAAATCTTTTATGAAAAAAGTATATATTTTAACAGTGACTGCCGGTGCAGGGCATTTGCGGGCAGCGGATGCACTGAGAAAAGCGTTTATATCTCTGCATCCGGAATGGGATATTAAACTTATCAATGTCCTGGATTATACTAATCCATGGTTTAAAAAATTCTATGCAAATTCTTACCTTGATGTAGTTAATCAGGTCCCTGAATTCTGGGGTTTGCTTTATGGGAGAATGGACGATAAAAAAGCGGTTGAAAAAACTGCAAAGGCACAGCACCTTTTTAATAAAATTAACACTATCCGCTTTGTAAAATATATTAAGAAATACCCGCCTGATATTGCTATATGTACACATTTCTTACCGGCTGAGATTTTGTCCAGTCGAAAGACCAAACATAAAATAGATTTTCCGTGGGTATGTGTTGTGACTGACTACGAAGCACATATGTTCTGGATATATCCAAATGCTGATTTGTACATAGCAGCGACTGAACATACTAAATTTCAACTTGAGAGAAACGGTATTTCTGCAAAAAAGATTTTACCGGTAGGTATTCCTATAGACCCAATATTTTCACAAAAAAACTCAAAAAATATTTTAATGAAAAAAATCGGACTCCAAAAAAAATTAAAAACGATATTAGTAATGAGCGGTGGTTTTGGTACCGGACCTGTAGAAAGTATATTAAAACAGTTACAAAAAATAAATTTCCCTATACAAATTATAATTGTTACAGGTAGAAACAAACAGCTTGAGGATAAACTTAAATCGGGAAAGTATGCAAAACCTACTAAAGTTTTAGGTTTTGTTAATAATGTTGACGAGCTTCTTTCCGTAACCGATTTGCTTGTTTCAAAGCCCGGCGGACTGACTACTTCTGAAGCACTGGCAAAAGGCGTGCCAATGATTGTTGTTAATCCTACTCCGGGGCAGGAAGAAAGAAATAGTGACTATCTTTTGGAACACGGAGCAGGTATAAGGGTAAATAAAATAGATGACATTGGATTTAGGATTGAATCGATACTTCGTGAAAGGGGTAGATTGAATATAATGAGGTCAAATGCGTTACGGGTTGGTAAACCATTATCTGCAATAAATTCAGCTAAAGAAATTATAAAAAGGTTGTTATGAATAAAAAAAGTATATTGCTTAGTATTTTAATTTTGTACGGTTTTAATAATCTTTCTGCGGAAATGCTGAAACCGGCAAGATTAGTCGCATATGATTCAATATCCATTCCCGGTCAAGAAGTTATTCTCAGTGCAAAGTTAGAAAAGAAAGTTTTGTTTTTCCGACCGGACATAAAAGATGAAAAACTCGCTTTTTATATTGATAACAAAAACATAGGGGAATCTATAACTAATAGTGAAGGTTTTGCTTTCCTGCCGTATATAATCAATAAACCGGGTATATTTGAGTTAAATGTAAAATTATCAACGGCTTCTAATTATATTTCAGGACCGGTATCAGCAAAAATATTTTGTTCTGATAAAAAGAAACCTGCTATGGTTGTTGATATAGACCACACTATTGCTGATGTAAGTTGGTTCGGATATGTAACTAAACCAAATGAAAAAGTTATGCCCCTTAAAAATGCCCCGGAAGTTTTACAAAAGCTTTCCAGAAAATATGATATTGTCTTTGTAACCAAAAGAGAAGAGGTGTTTCTATGGAAGACAGAAGAATGGCTAAAAATGTATAAATTTCCTGATGCCCCTGTGTTCTTTTGGGATTTAGGTGATTATCCTTTAAGTTCTGTGAAATATAAAACAGAAAGAATTAAAAAATTAAAACAAATATGGAAAAATATCTCAATCGGTATTGGCGACAGAGATACTGATATAGAATCATACCTTGCAAACGATATGAAAGTTATTAAGATAGGTAAAGAAAACAAAACTATTCCCAATGTGACATTTGTATCAAATTGGGATGAGATAGAAGATTTATTGCTCGGAAAGTAAAAATAACGAATCTTTTCTTAAAACTTAAGGAGAAAAATTATTTATGCATGAATTAGGGATTGCTAAAAACCTTTTTGATATTGTTTTACAGAAAGCAAAAGAGAATAAACTTAAGAAAATTACAAAAATATCTGTAAAACTTGGTGAGGCCGCAGGAATAGAAATGGATTTTTTAAGACATTCTTTTGTCGACCATTTATTTCCAAATACAATTGCTTCGGGTTGTATCCTGGAAATTGCTGCTGAAAAAGTAAAAGCAAAATGTAAAAAGTGTTCCAAAGAATTTTTACCTGAAAAAAAATACTTCTTGTGCCCGTCCTGCCAAAGCGATAATATTGAAATTATTTTCGGTAAAGAAGTTTATGTTGATTTTATAGAAGGTTGATATAATTTCAAGCCCTGCTTTAGATTTCATCTTAAAACTGATATAATAACACAATTGTCTGACCCCTCATCTTTCATCTTCTCTCCTCGGGGGAGAAGAAAGAGTTGAGGGGAAAATTATGAGATTTTTAGTGGACAGCTTTGATATTTTAAACACACAATATGGAAAGATATAAAATAATTGTTTCCGGTAGAGTTCAAGGCGTGGGATTCAGACCCACGGTTTATCGTTATGCTGTGCAAGAAAACCTTGCAGGGTTTGTTATTAATACAAGCGAGGGTGTAATAATAGAAGTGGAAGGTAATAAGCTGAGTATAAAAATATTTTTAGGGAAATTAAAAAATACCCCGCCAATACAAGCAAGAATCACTAAAATAACGCTTAAGAAGATTATATTACAATATGACAAGAAGTTTGTTATAAAGAAAAGCACTGTTGATAATAAGGCTCTACTGAATATTTCTCCGGATATTGCAATATGTGATGATTGTCTTCACGAATTGTATGATAAAAATAATCATAGGTATCTATATCCATTTATAAATTGCACTAACTGCGGTCCGAGATTTTCTATTATAAAAGATATCCCTTATGACAGAAAAAATACGACAATGCAAAGTTTTAATATGTGCAAAGTATGTGGAAATGATTATGAAAATCCATCTGATAGAAGGTTCCATGCCCAGCCAAATGCCTGTTGGGATTGTGGGCCAAATGTGGAATTAGTCCGAGGTCCGAGGTCCCTGCCCGCCGACGGTTTGGTGGTGGGCGAGGTCCAAGGTCAAGGGTTAAAGGCAATTCAAAAGACTATTGAACTTTTAAAGAAAGGAAAGATTGTTGCGATAAAAGGGATTGGGGGTTTTCATATTGCTTGTGATGCTACTAATAATGATGCTGTCAAAAAACTTCGTATCAGGAAAAGCCGCCCAGATAAACCGTTTGCAGTAATGATGCCTGATATAAAAGCTGTAAAAAAATTCTGTCACGTAAACAAAGCAGAAGAAAAAGTTTTATTGTCTTCCGAACGTCCAATTGTATTATTGAAAAAACGACAAGGAGAGGTAATTTCCGATTTTGTCTCTCCAAACAATAACTCACTTGGCGTTATGCTTCCTTACGCCCCGCTGCATTATCTATTATTTAATTTCCAATTTCCAATTTCCAATTTCTCAGCCCTTGTCATGACCTCCGGCAATAAACAGGATGAACCAATCTGTAAAGACAATAAAGAGGTACTAAAAGAACTTTCCGGAATCTGCGATTATTTTTTATTGCATAACAGGGATATCTTTAACAGGTGTGACGATTCCATTGTCCAAATAGATTGTAAGGGAGAACAAAGAATCATCCGCCGCAGCCGCGGCTACGTCCCAAATCCCATCCCACTTGCCTCGCCGAGCTTTAGTGGCGGGCTTCCCGACGTTCTCGCGACCGGTGCTGAACTAAAAAACACTTTTTGCCTGACACGCGGGAGCGAAGCGTATATTTCACAATACATAGGTGACTTAAAAGACTTAAAAACATACGAGTTTTACAAAGAAGCAATTGAAAATATGAAAAATCTTTTAAAGGTAAATCCAAAAGTTATTGCCTGCGATTTACACCTGGACTATCTTTCCACCCAATACGCCAAAGACCTTCAGACTATGAACTCTAGACCTCGGACCCCGGACCTCGGACCTCGGACTATTTTTATTCAACACCACCACGCTCACATCGCTTCTGTTTGTGCAGAAAATAATATTAATGAAAAAATTATTGGTGTAGCGTATGATGGGACAGGTTATGGGACTGACAACGCTATTTGGGGCGGTGAATTTTTAGTTGTTGATGGTGGAACTTTCGAACGAAAATATCATTTAAAATATATTAAATTGCCTGGCGGTGATGCTGCTGCAAATGAAATATGGCGGACAGGGTTCAGTTATCTGTATTCGATTTTGGGAGAAAAGGCAGTCAGGTTTTACAAGAATAAGAAAATAACAGTTATAAAGAATATGATTGATAAAAATATAAACTCTCCTTTAACATCTTCAATGGGACGGCTTTTTGATGCAGTGGCATCAATAATAAATTTAAGACAAGAAACAACTTACGAAGCTCAGGCGGCAATTGAACTGGAGAATTTAGCGGTTGATGGTTGCAAGGGACCGGTTAAAAGTTATAACTATGAAATTATCGGAGATGAGATTGATGTTAAAAAAATGATAATAGAAATTATTAACGACCTTAAAAAAAAGAAATCCAAAGGAGAGATTTCGTTTAAATTTCATAATACACTTGCAGAAATCATTTTGGACGTATGTCAAAAACTAAGGAAAGAAACTAAAATAAATAAAGTAGCATTAAGCGGCGGTGTTTTTCAAAATATGACATTATTGGGGAAAGCTATTGAATTACTTAAAAATGCCGGGTTCAGTGTTTTTACAAATAAAGAAGTGCCAACCAACGACGGTGGAATTTCTTTGGGTCAGGTTTATGTCTCAAAATTAGCATGTGGGGGTTTACATAGTTAGTTTTATTTACTAAAATAGCACATCTTAACGCAGCTTAAATATTTTTAAAGGAGATATAAAATGTTCAGACCGGAAATTAAAGTAGTAGATTGTACCATTCGTGATGGCGGCTTAATGAACAAATCAAATTTTTCATTTGAAATTGTCAGGAAGGTCTATAAAGCTGTTTGTGATGCTGGTATAGATATTATTGAGTTGGGCTACAGGAATAGTAAAAAAATGTTTTCTGTAAAAGAATATGGACCGTGGCGTTTTTGTGATGAGGAAAATCTTTTAAAAGTAGTTGATGGAATAAAATCAGATAAAACAAAAATAGCGATTATGCAGGATGCCCATAAGGCGGTTCCTGATGATGTTCTTCCTAAATCAGAAAGCGTTGTTGATGTAATCCGCGTCGCAACTTATGTTAAAGACGTTGATAAAGCGATTAAG
This sequence comes from Elusimicrobiota bacterium, assembly GCA_028718185.1. Lineage (NCBI taxonomy): Bacteria > Pseudomonadati > Elusimicrobiota > Elusimicrobiota bacterium. Next base: position 230,556 of record JAQUMH010000002.1, on the reverse strand, counting down.
CTTGCAAACAATGCGACTGATAAAGGATATGAGGCAACAATAAATATTATGTCTATCTCAGTTGCTCTTGAACGGGAGCTCGATGAAGCATTACAGCAGATAGAAGAGGAAACAAAAATATCGGCATGTTATGTAGTAGATAGTTTCGGGGCTCTTTACAGTGAAGATATTGATTTTTATGTAGATAAGTTTAAGAAGTATCTTAAAAATAAAGAGGTCGGTGTCCACTGTCATAATCACCAGCAATTAGGGTTTGCTAATACAATTGCCGGTATTATTCGCGGTGCCAATTATCTGGACGGTACTCTTTATGGTCTTGGGCGTGCTGCCGGGAACTGCCCGCTTGAACTTTTAATAAGTTTTCTGAAAAATCCAAAATTTGATATTCGCCCGCTTCTTGATATTGTAAGTAAAGAGATATTACCGCTTAACAAAGAGATTCAATGGGGATATTCCATACCATATATGATTACCGGTGTTTTAAATCGTCATCCGGACATAGCAATGACTTTAATGGCGATGGATGATAAATCACCTGAAAAAAAAGATTTTCTTAAATTTTATGAAAAGCTCACCGAAGTAGAAATTGAAGATTAAGTAATATATTTGGTCAATTTATGCATTGATCAATATTTGTAGTTGTCGTAGATCCTTGGCGTGCTTACCTTGGGGGTAAATAATGAGCGGGATTTTTGGGGTAGTTTCCAAAGGTGAATGTAAAGAGACTTTGTTTTACGGAACAGATTATCATTCTCACCTGGGAACGGAATATGGAGGAATGGCTGTCTTGGGCGAAAATTTTACCAGACAAATACATAACATAAGCCAGAGTCAGTTTAAATCCAAGTTTCATGAAGATTATAAAAATCTGAAGGGTAACAAAGGTATAGGAGTAATCTCTGCTTTTGATGAACAACCTATTTATTTAAATTCAAAATTTGGCTCATTTTGTATAGTTACTAACGGGTTTTTAGAAAACGCTGAAGAATTATCAAAAAAACTTTTGGCTAAAGGAATAACTTTCAGTGAAGTAAACCGTGGTACTATTAATCTTACTGAATTAGTAGCCAAGATGATAACTGAAGGAAAGAACATTGTGGATGGGATAGAAAAAATGTTTAATGCAATTGACGGTTCCTGTTCCCTTTTATTATTAAATAAAGATGGTGTATATGCCGCCAGAGACAGGTTTGGATATACGCCTCTTATAATCGGTAAGCGAAAAGATGAAATAGCAGTAACTTCTGAAACAGCAGCTTTTCCAAATACCGGATTCAAAATTGAAAAATATATTGAACCTGGGGAGATAGTATTATTAACTGAAAAAGGCATAGTTCAAAAAAAAGAGGGTATCAATCTGAATCAAATATGTACATTCTTGTGGATTTATACCGGTTTTCCTGCTTCAAATTATGAAGGTATTAACACAGAGATAGTACGGGAAAGATGCGGCAGATGTTTAGCAAAAGGTGACCGCGATATAGATGTAGATTTAGTTTCCGGTGTGCCTGATTCCGGTATGGGACATGCAATAGGTTACGCTATGGAGTCTAAAAAACCTTTAAGACGGCCTTTAGTAAAATACACGTCCGGGTATGGCAGAAGTTATACTCCGCCTTCGCAGGAAAAACGTGACCATATAGCGACAATGAAACTTATACCCATAAAGGAAGTAATTAAAGATAACAGGATTGTTGTATGCGAAGATTCAATTGTAAGGGGAACACAATTAAAGAATTCCACCATAAAAAAACTTTGGGAAGCTGGGGCAAAAGAGATTCATGTAAGACCTGCCTGCCCGCCATTGATGTTTCCTTGTAAGTTTAATCTTTCCACGCGGAGTATAGATGAACTTGCAGCACGAAAAGCTATTCACGCTATTGAAGGTAATAAATCCGGGGATATAAAAGAATATACAAATCATAAATCCAAAAAATATAAAAAAATGATAGACTGGATTACTAAGGATTTGGATGCTACTACCTTAAGATATCAAACTATAGATAATTTAGTGAAATCTGTCGGTCTGCCGCGGGAAAAATTGTGTCTTTATTGTTGGACTGGAGAATATTTGGATCCTAAAAGCAAAAAAATCACAAAATCTCATTAAAATGCCGACCTTGCATATTTACCAACAATAAAGAGGGAAAAATAGTTAGTAAAAAACTTGACAAACATATTATTTTTATTATAATCGCAGAAGTAATTGTTTGAAAGATAATTAAAATAAATGCCACGGTAGCTCAGCTGGTAGAGCGAAGGACTGAAAATCCTTGCGTCGGCGGTTCGATTCCGTCCCGTGGCAAATTTACGCTCAGAAATAAATTTTCCAGACACGCTCAGCCGATCGCCCTATCGGCTTCACTCTGTCGTCGCTCCTGGAACGAAAAAGTCGCTCCTCGAGGGTCTGGATAAATTTATTACTTCGCTTTCGATTAGGGTAAAAAAAATTTCTCCATCACTTTGCGATTATTAAAGTAATTTTCCATAATTTATAATAGAAACGAAACAAGGAAATTCTGCAGAGTACTATAAGTAATAGTAAGAAGTAATAGTAAGCGAAGGTAGAAATTTTTCAGAACCTAGATTTGCGACTTTTCCTTCATGGAGCAAATCTCAGAGTGACCACAAGGGAACGTTTCAGAAAAATTTGCTGCCGAGCAGGTTGCCGGCGTAGCTCAGGGGCAGAGCAATGGTTTCGTAAACCATAGGTCGGTGGTTCAATTCCACTCGCCGGCTTATATGATACTTTTTAAATTTTGAGGAATGATTAATACTTATGAACAAAACAATTATTGATGTGTGCCGGAAAATTATGCTTTATTTTACGCCGATTTTTTATCTTCTCATGGCGGATGCTTTTTATTTGAGGACATATGATTCTTGCCAGATAAAAATAACTATTTGTCAGGTAGGCGGCACAATTTTGATGACAGTATTTTTTATAAAGTTAATTGAGAGCTGGAAAAATCCATTTCCAAAAGGTTCTTTTCACTTAATCCTGCCGGTTACCCTTTTTCTGTTATCAGGAACATTATCAGCATCAATTTCACCGCTAAAGAACTGGTTCGTTACATATGACGAGTTTAGCAGAAGAGTTTTTTATATTTTTCTTTTTTATATAATAGTATCAGAATTCAGAAGCGAGAAGCATCAGAGGCGTCTTGTTAACTGGTTTTTGGCTGGTGCTTTTATTGCAGTATTTTATGGAATTATTCAGTTTTTTGATAGATTTTACCCGCCGAATCCCGCTACAGGTTTAGATCCTTTTATATGGAGACAGGCGTTCTCGACAAGGATATTTTCAACTTTTGGTAATCCTAATTTCTATGGTGATTTTTTACTTGTTGTTGCCCCTATAATATTATCTTTTGTATTTGTAAGATTTTCTAAATTTATGATTTTGTTCTATATCTCAACTGTTTTTTGTATTATTTTTACTTATTCCAAAGCTGCATGGATAGCTTATTCTGCCGGAGTAATTGCATTTTCATTTTTTGCAGTTGCATTTTTAGCACACGGGAAAAAAGAGACTATTAGAAAAGTTTTAATTGGAATGTCGTTAGCAGTTTTTACTGCTATGGTGATAGGGGTGCTAATTCTTACTATTGGACGTGTCGATTCAGTAAGGTTCAGGACAGCGACTTGGCTTGGAACCTGGGAAATGTTTAACAGGACTCCACAGCCGGGTTCTTATCTGTATGACCGCTCACCGCTTAAATCAAACAACCCGGTAGAGAGGATAATTCATCCTTTAATAGGGTCGGGTATTGGGACATTCAAGGCAGTGTATCCTGCTTATAGAAGACCGGAAGTAATTCAATTGGAAGGTCGTTCAAATACTGAAAGCGACCATCCGGAAAATGAATTCATTGAATTGCTTTACGATGAAGGTATTATCGGATTTGGAATTTTTGTATTGATTATAATAACGTTTATGACGGCAGCTGTAAACCGGCTTAAAACAGCTCAACCGCAATCAAAGTTTGTAATTCATGGTTTGATTGGTTTTTCTTCCGGTGTTATTTCACAGCTTACCCATAATTTTATGTGTGTAAGCATGAGATTTGTTTCTGAGGGTGTAGTTTTCTGGCTTGCACTTGGAATGATAGGTATACTTTCACTTCCTCAGGTACCCAGCTCAAAGAATATAATTGTTCCGCAAAAACAAAAACCAAAATTTATGAATGTGGTTCAAATAGGTATTTTGCTTCTTTGCATTTATTTTGTAAAATATTTCTGTGGATTTTTCATGGCTGATGTATATCACAATATTGCTATTTTTAATTCAAAAAGAGGCGATTGGTCAGAGGCGCTTCGAAATTATGAGATAGTTTTAAAATACAATCCGGATTATGTAATGACCCATTATTTTATGGGTAATGTATATAACGATAGAGGCGAACCTGGTGATCTTGAAAGAGCAATAAATAAATATAATGATGTACTAAAACTTGCGCCAAATTATGTACAAATTTTCATGCAAATGGGAATGGTTCATTCTAAAATGGGTAAGTGGCAGGATGCCATTGCTGATTATAGAAAATATCAGAAATTAGACCCTGTTTTTGAAAGGTCATATCAATCACTGGGTATGGCATATGCCCAGGTAAAAGACTGGAAAAATGCAGAGGATACATTTAAAAGATTTATTGCCAGAAATGACTGGTTTTATTATTATCTTACTCTAATTACTATGGATATTAACACTTATAATAATTTAGTAAAATATCACATATTAAGACCGGATGCATGGTTAAATCTCGGGAATATTTATTTTGCTCAGAAAAAAGTATTTGCTGCCGAAGCTATGTATAATAAAATACTGAAGGATATTGATCCGAATAATGCCGATGCAATAAGAAATCTTGGCATAATATACGAAAAAACAGGCAGAAATACACAGGCACAAAATCTGTGGAATAAATATTCAAAAAGTAATCCTGCCATTCTTCAGGGAATACCTTCCAAAAAATAATGAAAAGCATATTATATTTTGCTATTGTTGTTTGCCCGCTTATTTTTTTTACAAATGTTACCAGAAATCCTTATGTAATACAAGGAACAATCTTGTATATTTCACTCCTTTTTATCTTTATCCTGTTTCTTATTAATTCTTTTAAAAATAATAAAATTGTTTTTTATCGCACACGATTAGATTTGCCGATTTTAGTGTTTTTAGGTTTTATTATATTTACATTTATAAGAGCGTTTTTCGTAAAATATGAAGTAGCCGGTTTTGGCATAATTCCGGGATATACCAGCGTGGTATGGTCGGAAGGTTTGAGAAATAATCTATACATCCTGATTAATTGTGTTTTAGCATATTATGTGGCAGTAAATATCATAAGAGACGAAAAAACGATAAAAAAAATACTCACCTTATCATATCTTGTTGCATTTATTGCAAGTACATATGCGATTTTACAATATTTTGACATAGAACCTATCTGGCAGCAAATAGTAAATCCATATGGAATAAAAAGATGTGTATCTACGTTTGGCAATCCTGTTTTTATATCCAGCTTTCTTGTTTTAATGATTCCGCTGGCTTTTACGTCATTTATTTTTACTAAATCAGCATATGAAAAATTTTTATATATTATTTTATTAATAGATATGATTTTAGCTCTTTTCTGTACCATGGCAAGGTCATCATGGCTTGGTTTAGGGGCAGCATTTATTATTATTGTATTTTCGTTCAAAGAAAAAATATTAGCTGCCAAAAAATGGTTTTATGGTCTAATTCTGGTTGTTGTTTTAGTTATGTTTATTCCTGTAAGATGGCAAAATGAAACAAAGACATTTGGTTTTTATACAATGGACAGAGTCGCCAGTATATTTAGCATAGAGAAATCAGGTCCTGCAGCATATCAAAGGTTTTTAATATGGCTTTCTGCATGGGATATAGCAAAACAAAATCCTGTTCTCGGATGCGGGTGGGGATTATTTGAGACATTGTTTCCTTTTTATCAGCAGCGTTATTTAATACATCCAATGTTGACACAGAGGACCCATGCTAATAACGCCCATAATGTTTTTCTTGAAAATCTTTCACAAATAGGGATTATCGGACTTGGTATATTTTTGTGGGTTATTTTTTGTATTATTAAATTTGGAATACATCAAATTAAAAATATAAAACTTGATTTTCAGAAAACGATTGCTGTCGGTATTTTTGCCGGAATAATAGGAATGCTTGTTGATAATATAGTAAATGTAACATTATATTTTGTGATACCGGGTTTTTTCTTTTGGATGAATCTTGGTATTTTAGCAGGTTTCGGCACAGCAGAAAAGAAAGTATTAAATCACAATTCTACTACAAAAATATTATCATGGATTTTAATCGGGTTTTTCCTGATATTAGTAAAAATGTATGTTAGTATATTCATTGCAGAGGAAAATTATTTCACCGGTTTCAAACTTTCCAAAAGGTCCAATACTCCTATAGAACAGGCGGTTCCATATTTAGAGAAAGCGTATAAGTTACACCGGTTAGAAGTCAATAATAGTTATGAACTTGCAAATGCTTATGCACGAATGGCTGCGCAATTTCGACAGGCAAATGCAATTTCTCAACTGGACGAGTATCAGAAAAAAGCAATATTTATGTATAACGAAGCAATAGCTGCAAACCCGGGTTATGATGAAATATATTTTAATATGGCAACTATTCATGCCCAGCGGAAAGAGTTTGATATCGCTGTTGAAAATTACAAAAGAGCGATTTTTATAAATCCATTTTCGCTGGATGCAGTTATGGGATTAGGCAATATTTATCTTTTCTCTGAAAAATATGAGCAAGCAAGAAATATTTATCACCGTGCAGTTTTTATCAGCTCTTCAAACAAAGATATCTGGAATAATCTTGGTTATGTAAATATGCGGTTAAACCGTATCGATGAAGCAAGAGAGTGTTATAATAAGGCATTATCTATCGACCCGAATTTTGAACTAGCGAAAAGAAATCTTTCAAATTTATCTATAGCAAAACCTAAAAAATAATTACCCCTCAACTCTTTCTTCTCCCCAAAGGGGAGAAGATGAAAGATGAGGGGGAGAAAATTAAAAAACATTTTGTTCTCTACCTTGTTTTTAATCTATGCAAATAGGAATTATTGGACTTCCCAATGTTGGTAAATCTACCATCTTTAATGCACTGACAAATGCACACGCCGTTGTTGCTGATTATCCTTTCACAACCATAGAACCGAACATAGGAATCGTTGCAGTCCCCGATGAGCACCTCAAAAAATTAGGTGAAATATACAAACCGGAAAAACTCACACCCACAACCATAAGATTTGTTGATATTGCAGGTCTTGTAAAAGGCGCATCAAAAGGAGAAGGGCTTGGGAATAAGTTTTTATCACATATAAGGGAAATGGACGCTGTGGTCCATGTTGTAGGGTGTTTCAGGGAAAATTGTAATCCGTCAGATGAAATTGAAATTATAAAAACAGAACTTTCCATTGCAGATTTAGACGTAGTCGTTAAAAAAATATCTTCCGTTTCACCAAGAGCCAAATGCGGAATTAAAGAAGCAAAAGACGAGCTCGAAGTTCTTTACAAAATAAAAGATTCAATCGATAAAGGCATATCGGTTAATCTTAATTCTTTAATCTTTAATCTTCAATTATTATCTACTATACCTGTTATCTATATTGCAAACGTAAAAGATTCTACTACCTATTCCCTATCTTCTATTCCCTATCAGTTGATTCCAATAAATGCAAAACTTGAAGATGAAATTCAGGAACTTACCGAAGAAGAAAAGAAAGAATTGGAAGTAAAATCTGAACTTGGAAATTTGATTTTAGCAAGTTACAAATTGCTTGATTTAATAACCTTTTATACAACAGTTGGAACAGAAATAAGGGCATGGAACATAAAGAGAGGGACAACAGCTCAAAAAGCCGCCGGCAAGATACACACCGATTTTGAAAAAAAGTTCATAAAAGCAGAAGTCTTCAACTTCTCAGAACTTGAAAAATACGGCTCGGAAAAAGCATTGCAGGAAAAAGGCATCATTCGCCTTGAAGGCAAAGACTATGTAGTTCAAGACGGCGATATAATAAGAATAAAGATTTAATTTGCGACCTTCCCAACAAATCCCAATACTTTCTTGTCATTGCGAACGAAGCGAAGCAATCTAAAAATGTTGTAGAAAATGAAATTACTTTGAGTTGTATAGTGATTTTTCACTTTCTGTTAGAAAATCTATTTGTTTTGAAAATGTAGTTGCTTGCCCTCGGCAAGCAATGTTGTGAAGAAAATAAAAATATAGTTCACTATCAACACAAAATTTATAAAAGTTGTTTGTCTAATAGGTAGAGGGATATTCAAAAAGAAATATGTTTTATCTGTGAAATCAAAAAAGTGCTTGACAAATTTGTTATACTATGTTATACTTATATAGCAAAAGGAGGATTATTATGATATTAACCGCTTTTCGTTTACCGGCATCTTTACTACATGAAGTCAACTCTATATCTAAAAAACTTCAGCGAACTAAGACTTTTATTATAAGGAAAGCGCTGGAAACATATGTCAAAGAATATGCTGATTGTCAGATTGCAATTGACAGGTTAAATGATCCGCAGGATGAAACTATTTCAAGTAAAGAAATGAGAGGTTTAATTGCAAAATAAAATAACATACAAAAAATCAGTTGCTAAAGACTACAAAAATATTGACCATTTTCAGCGAATAAAAATAGCAAAACAAATTGAAGAAGAGTTAACAAAAAATCCTATGTGTGGCAAACGTTTAACCGGTGATTTTGCCGGGTTATATAGTTTAAGAATAGGCGACTACCGGATAATATACACTTTGGGACAGAATGTAGTTTTAATTTTAAGAATCGCTCATCGAAAAGAAGTATATCGTGGATAATTGTCTTAATAATCATGATATAGTCTGTAATTCCTAAAGCCAATTGATAAATTGGCTTTTTTATTTTACAAATAGATAAATTCTGCAATCCTGTCTAAAATTTTACGTAAAATTGAGTTATTATATTGACAGTGAAAATATAATCTTATATAATCGAAACTATCAATACATAGCAAGCTCGTGGTGAGCTTGTCGAACCACAAAACAATGAATAATATTTCAAAATACTTTGAAGCAACCCGGAAGGCGGTTTTCAGGTCAAGCGAAATCCTGAAAAAATACTTTTTGGGAGGATTTAAGGTTAATTATAAAAGTGAAAGGAACCCTGTTACGACTGCAGATAAAAAGTCGGAAAAATTAATAATATCTCTATTGAAAAAGGAATTTCCGGAAGTAGAATTTCTATGCGAGGAAAGCTGCAATAAAAAGAAAAAAAATCATAACGGGCTTCTGTGGATTCTTGACCCGATTGACGGAACAGTAAATTTTATGCACGGGCTCCCGATTTTTTCAATATCCATTGCGCTTTACAACGGGAACGATGCACTGTTCGGTATTGTCTATAATCCTGTTAGTAAAGAGTTTTTTCATGCAATTAAGGGTAAAGGTGCGTATCTTAACGGTAAAAAAATAAATGTTTCAAAAACAAAAGATTTAAAGCACTCGCTGATTGTTACTGGTTTCCCGTATAGTAATTATATGAAAAATCAGGGAAAACTGATTAAAATATTTGGAAAATTCAATGAGCAGGCGGAAGGGGTAAGGCGGCTTGGTTCTGCTGCTCTTGATTTATGTTATGTTGCATGTGGCCGTTTTGAAGGTTTCTGGGAAGAAGGATTGAAACCATGGGATGTCGCTGCGGGAGCACTTATAGTGAAAGAAGCAGGAGGTAACGTCTCGGATTTTTCTGGTAATGGCGGGTATTTATTCGGCGGGTCTCTTTTTGCTTCAAATTCGAAAATTCATAAGAAAGCGTTAGAAATTATAGGAGGAAAAAGATGATTTGTCCAAGTTGCGGTAATGTTACGGAGACAAGTGATAAGTATTGCTATCGTTGCGGTCTTGCAGTAACTCTTAGAAGTCAACAATTATTAAGCGTTGTAGGAACTTTTAGCTGGATTATGCGACGCGCTTTAGGCGGAATGTTTGCAGGAATTATTGGTTGGGTTCTTTCTATCGCTTTAAGCCGTGCAATAGGTTCGTCATCTTCTATTGTGGTTCATTTGGTTGTTGGTGGTGCGATTGGCGGTGCTTTCTTAGGTAATGTCGGCGGTATTATTGAGCATTCATCTTACAAGGCGTTTCTCGGAGGTATTCTTGGATGCATTGGCGGTGTTATTGGCGGCTTAATTAACAGGGTGGTTTACGATGCATTTTCGAGTTATGCGTTTGCTTATTCAATTTCACATTCATTTTCGTGGGCAATTGCCGGCATTTTTATTGGAATGACTAGCGGTATAATAGAAAAAAATAAAAATAAAATACTGGTTGGTATGATTGCGGGTCTTATAGGCGGTGCGATTGGCGGTGGTTTAGGCTCTGAGCTATATGCATCTTTATTGATAGATATAGACAGAACAACCTGGATTTCCGAAAAATTTATTGAAGCGTTAGCAGGTGCTGTTGTCGGTATAAATCTATGGTTTATACTTGGGCTTGTTGAAAAACTTTATATTTTTCACAGAAAACCGTTAGTAGAAGTTACTTTAAAAAATTGTGATATTTGTAATACTCAGAATTCTTTAAGAGCATGGTATTGTAAAACTTGTGGTAAGGCGTTGCAGGTCGCTGCACCGGTTGAGAAATTGAAAATTACACCTTATAGGTCGCTTGAAAGAATATCCAATGCATTCAAATTCTTGTCGTGGTTATCATCTGTTGCCGGGGTAGTTTTGGTTTTGATAATTTTCGTTTTCTTATTATTTAAAAATCCTCTTTTTGCTGTTTTTGTATCAGTTGCATTAGCAATTTTGGTTTACATAATTTCGGTGGTGCTAAACGGTGTTTCTGAAGTCATAGTAAAATTTACTAACTTAAAAGAAAAAGATTAGGTATTCAGTTTAAGGAGTATGAAAATGATTAAATTTGGAACCTCAGGTTGGCGCGGGATAATAGCGGATGATTTTACTTTTGATAATGTAAAACTTGTCAGCCAGGCAATAGCGGATTATATAAAGCAGGTAAGCGGATTAGGAGATAAGCAGATAAGTGAAAGTCAAAAGACAAAAACCTCATCAACTCACTCACCCGCTCACCCGCTCACCCGCCCACCCGCTGTCATTATAGGTTATGATACCCGTTTTTGTTCTGAAAATTTTGCAAGGACGTCTGCTGAAGTTTTAGCGGCTAATGAAATTACTGTTTTTTCCACCAAGAGAGATTGTCCGACACCTGCGATATCATATGAGATTTTAAAAAGAAAAACCAGCGGAGGTATAAATTTCACTGCGAGCCATAACCCGCCGGAATATAACGGTTTAAAGTTTTCACCTTCATGGGGAGGTCCTGCACTACCCGAAACGACAAAAGCGATAGAAAACAGGTGTAAGGAACTTGGGGAGCAAGGGACAGGACGTGAAATCAAGCAGATAAATTATGAGGAAGGTAAAAAAAGAAATCTTATACAGGAAATTGAACCGGAAAAGAACTATATAAAGCGAATTGAAGAGTTAATTGACTTAAAAGCGATAAAAAAATCAAAAATCAAAATAGTCCTGGATGTTCTTTATGGTACAGCCCGCGGGTATCTTGATAAAATTCTTGAGGATGCTGACTGCAAAGTAAAAATACTGCATAATTACAGGGATGTGCTTTTTGGAGGTCATGCACCTGAACCATCAAAAGAGAATTTGACGGAACTATTAAGTATATTGAAGAAAGAAAAATATAATTTAGGACTTGGAACTGATGGTGATGCCGACCGTTTTGGTATTATTGACAGCGACGGCAGTTTTATTTCACCAAATGAAATGATAGCACTTTCACTTGACCACCTTGTTAAAACAAGAAAGTGGAAAGGTGTAGTTGCCCGTTCTGTTATGACAACGCATTTAATCGATGCAGTCGCTAAGAAATATAACATTACGGTAAGGGAAACCCCTGTAGGTTTCAAGTATATAGGTGAAGTAATGACAAAAGAGGATATGATTATAGGCGGCGAGGAGTCCGGAGGGCTTACAATATTTGGACATATTCCCGAAAAAGACGGGATTTTAGCTTGTCTTTTAGCGGCAGAGATGGTCGCAATAAACAAAAAGTCGCTTAGGAAAATCTTAAACCAGATTTATAAAGAAGTCGGGACAATTTTATCGACTCGTCTTAATTTTCATCTCCCGCAAGAGAAAATGAACAGTATAAAAACAAAACTTGAAAAAAACCCGCCTGCTGAAATATCCTCGCTAAAGGTTGTAAATATAAATAAATTAGACGGTTATAAGTTTATACTTGAAGACGGTTCCTGGGTAGGTTTGCGGTTATCGGGAACAGAACCGGTTATCCGTATTTACGTGGAAGCGGATAGTAAGAAAAAACTGGATAGTTTGACTTCATCTTCTAAGAGTTTTCTAAGCGATTAATTTAGTTTTTGTTTAAAAAAGCACAAAAACTATGACTAATAAAATATCTTTTTTATGTATTCAAATAATTGTTTTGCTGACTCCTTTGGCATTTTATACAGGGACAAAGGATAATTTTTTAATTAAGGATTTGGTTTTTAGTTTTTATGGTTTGATTCTTGCTTTGTTGCTGATATTAAAAATGTTCGAGAAAAGACAACAACTAAAATCAAATATCTTTAAGAATACAAAAAATACATGGCTTGGTTTTCCTCTGGTTTTATATTTGCTTGCAATAATACTTTCTATAATAAACGCAGTTCATTCACAATTGGTTTACGAGTTTTTGCTTTTCTGGGTTATTTTAACATCAATATATTTTACTGTAAGAAGATTTCCTGAGAAGTATTCAATGGCAGTATTAAACGTTTTAATCATAGTGACATTTATTGCCAACATATATGGCTTACTGCAATATCTCGGATTTGATATTATTAACTGGCTTTCTAACTTCAGCGGCAGACCCTTCTCAACTTTCGGTAACCCTAACTTTTTTTCCGGTTATCTTTTACTGGTATTTCCTTTAATTTTTACAAAAATGATTTCAACAAGGAAACCATTAGTGCATATTTTTTGGATGATTTTTTGTTTTCTGATTGTATTTAATATATGGCTTGCCAGGACCCGCGGAGCATGGATTGCATTTTTAATATCAATTGCATGTCTTATTATTTGGCAGATGATTTATACAAGAATAAAATTTGCAGCATCAAGAAGAATGTTCAGGGGTACTTTCTGGTTCTCTCTGTTGTTTTCGGCAATGGTTATTATATCAATTAGCAAATATGACTCAATAAAAAGCTTTGTTGGTGAAATTATAAATACTGAGACTAAAGACTCTTCGGTAAACGAGAGGATTTTTAAGTGGAAAACCGGCTGGGAAATGATAAAAGACCACCCTGTTTTAGGTATTGGTGCGGGTAACTTAAAAGTTAACTTTGCAAATTATCAGGCAAAAGTTAAAAGAGATATACAAATACAAAGTACAAGTGAATCAAATCTTCATAATGAGTTTTTGCAGCGGTTCGCCGAAACGGGTATTTTTGGATTAGCCGCCTTTTTATTTATCTTTTTTAGTTTTTTCTATTATAGTGTAGAATTGTTATATCAAAAAATAAAATCGGATGAATCCAGATTTAATATGCTTTTAGGACTTTTTACGGGAGTGTTTTCTGTTTTTATTTATGCATTGACAAATTTCCCTTTTTCAATAGTGCCAGTTGTTTCAGCAATGTTTGTATTTTTCGGGATTATGGAATCATATGTACCCCGCGTGTCGTTAGTAGGTGAAAGCAAAGAAAAATATTTACAACATATTTCTAAGAGTCACTTAAATCCGATTATCCATGTAATTCTCCTGATAATTTTTGTTATTTTATTATACAAGATAGTAATACCTCAATTTGCAAGTGACGTTTACAGAAAAAAAGGGGACAATGCCCTTTTTGCTAATGATTTTCAGGGTGCGATTACTGATTATGAAAAAGCGATAAAGATGGATTACTATCATTCTGAAAGAACGGCATATGATTTAGGTGAGGCATACAGAAAACTTAACCTGATTGACAAAGCGATAGAATCGTATAATATTTCGATTGCTTTAAGAAATTACGGCGAAGTATACAATAACATCGGGAACTGTTATTATTTAAAAAAAGATAGGAGAAATGCGTTGAAATACTGGAATATTGCAGCAGATTTAGGCTTACCTGATAATAAATTACAAGAACAACTCCTGAAAAACCTCAAAATTCTTAATTCTATGAAGTAGGCAATAATTCAGTATTATTGACAAATCGGGATATATAAATTATAATAATTTAACATGAGAGACGGGATTCCTATCGTAATATCAGCTCCTTCAGGTGCGGGCAAAACAACTTTGGTTAATCTTATTCTTAAGGATATTAAAGGACTTGCTTTTTCCGTTTCATCCACTACCCGTCCACCATCGCCAAAAGAGAAAGAAGGCAGAGATTATTTTTTTATATCAGAAAAAGAGTTTTTAAAGAAAAAAAAAGCGGGTAAGTTTATAGAGACAGCTCTCGTGCATGGTCATCACTACGGAACTCTCAAAAAACAACTTGACGAGAAGCTTAAAAAAGGTAAAGATGTTATACTTGATATTGATGTCCAGGGTGCGATGAACATAAGAAAGATATACCCGCAAGCACTTTTGATATTTATTGTACCACCGTCAACAAAAGTATTGTCTGAACGGCTCAGGGAACGGCACCGTGACAGTGAGAAAGAAATAAAAAAACGGCTTCATAACGCCAGGAAAGAAATGAAATACAGGAAGTTTTACGACTATACAGTTGTTAATGATTCGCTTAAAAAAGCATTTAGTAAGTTAGAAAGCATAATAAAAAAGGAGCGAAAGTTATGTCATCACTGAAGAATAAAAATATAATAGTAGGTATAAGCGGTTCAATTGCTGCGTATAAATCATGTGAAATTATACGGTTTTTGGTAAAATCAGAGGCTGCAGTGTTACCTGTTATGACTAAAAATGCTGCTGAGTTTGTTACATCTCTTACAATCCGGACACTTTCTAAAAACAGGGTTTATGATGATATGTTTTCAACTTTATTTGATTGGGATATTGAGCATGTTTCTATTGCAAAAAAAGCGGATTTGTTTTTAATTGCACCTGCGACAGCCAATGTAATTGCTAAAATTACTGCAGGTATAGCAGATGATGCACTGACAACTTTAATTCTTTCTGTAAAATGTCCTGTCGTGATTTGTCCGGCAATGAATTCTGAAATGTATAAAAATCAGATTACGCAGGAAAATATTTCAAAGCTTAAAAAAATCGGGTTTTATTTTATTGGTCCGGAAAAAGGTGAACTTGCCTGTGGTGATGAAGATATAGGTAGAATGTCAGAACCCCGACAAATCATTTCTGAGATAGAAAAAATCTTAAAAAACCGCTGATTATTTACTGAATAACTATATTATAATGGGAGAAGAAAATGAGCAAGATTTATCCATCGGGTTGGAGTAGGGTAAGCAAGCATACGATAAAAAGTATAATGCCGTCACCTCCGATTCTTCCAAGTACAAAAGCAAGCGAGTGGCCTAAAATAAGAAAAACAATAGAAGAACGTATTTCAGAATCAATGGGAAAAGTTCCCGCGGGCATTTGTAGGAAACCGGAATATAAAGAAATAAAAAGATACGAAGAATACGGACTTACACATATAGTATATAAATACCGTGTTATAGAAGACGAGTGGAATGAAGCTGTTGTCTTGCTACCGAAAGGCGGGGAAAAAGTGCTTCCTGCACATGCTGTAATTGCCATTCATGGTAATAATATGGGTGGTAAATACTGCCTGATGGACCCTAAAAATTATCCGGAATCTGTATATGCTCTTGAACTTGCTGAAAGAGGATATGTGGTAATTTTACCTGACCAATATTCATATTCCCCTGAATTTAAAGAGAGAGATTTATATGAAGTACAGAATGAATTTTACAAAAAATACCCTGAGTGGACGTTAGATTCAAGACGTTTGATTGAACAGCAATTATCGCTGGATATGCTGGAAAAACTTGGTTTTAGTAAAGGTAAGAATATCGGCTGTTTCGGGCATTCTTTAGGTGGCAGAGCGGCTTTAATACTGCCGGCTTTTGATGAAAGGGTAATTGCAACTGTCAGTTCTGCCGGTATCACGCCAAACAGTCTCTATCTTTACAAAATTGTGGCCCCTCATCCCGAATGTAACCCGAGAATAATTGATTATATGAAAAAAAATTGCGGGATACCGCAATGGGAATATAACGAACTTATCTCACTTATTGCCCCGAAAGCATTATTAGAGATAGAGACATATTTTGATCCGTGCGCATCACCTGATGTAATGAATGCTTTCTCATGCGTCTATGCCGCTTTTCCTGTTTATAAACTGCTTGGTGCAAACGATAAACTGGCGATATATGTGCATGGTGACGGACATATAACGTTCAAGTGTACCCGCGAAATGTCCTGGAATTTTTTGGACGAGTATCTTAAGATTAGTAAATAAGTAAATATTTTTCTCTCTTTCTTCTCCCCATTGGGGAAAAGAAAAAAGATGAGGGGGAAATTGTAGGGCTGAAATTATATATGAAAAATAAGAAAGTTTTAATTACAGCAGGACCTACAAAGGAATATATTGACCCTGTCCGGTTTATTTCCAATGACTCATCCGGGAAAATGGGTTATTTTTTAGCTGAAGAAGCAAAAAAAAGAGGTGCAAAGACAATATTAATAAGCGGTCCTGTAAATGTAAAGCCGCCGAAAGGCATAAAAGTTGTAAAAGTAGTCTCGGCGTTACAAATGTTTCAACAGGTAAAAAAATATTTTAAGCAATGCGATATTTTTATTTCCTGTGCTGCAGTCGGCGATTACAGGGCTGAAAAAATTTCTAAAAACAAGATAAAAAAGACAGGTAAACCAATTAAATTGAATTTAATCCCTAATCCTGACATTCTATTATCAGTAGTGCAAGAACATAAGAACATTCGAACACAAGAATCATTTGTTATTGGTTTTTCTCTTGAGACTGAAAACCTGGAAGAGAACGCCCGTGCAAAGCTTAAAAAGAAGAAATTGGATATGATAATAGCGAATGGTGTTAATACAATTAACAGCGCTAAGACAACAGGTGCAATTATCACGCAAAACGGTATTGATAAATTTAAAAATATACCAAAAAATATTTTAGCGGAAAAAATATTTGATAAATTAGAAAATTTTAAGACTCTTTCTTAATTAAGGTAGGGTCCATAAGTTCTTTTTGGTGTCATCGCGAGCGATAGCGAAGCAATCTCATGTTTTGCTGACGAGATTGCCGCGGGTTTCGCCCTCGCAATGACAGGCAAATGGAAGGAGTGGCAGTGACACTAATGTAGTAATTTAATATTTACCGGAGTGATATGAAGTATGACTTATTTTAACAAAACGATTGATATGACAAAAAAGTATGTTGAGCAATTGAAAGCAGACGGAATTGCTACCGTAATTGCTTCAGAAAAGGGAGAAAATGTGAAAAGAACAAAAAAAGAATCTAACAAAAGTTCAAATGTTGATGAAGGATTAAAGAAACTTTCAGCTATAGTAAGAACCTGCAAAAAATGTCATCTTTCAGCATCAAGGAAAAACGCCGTATTTGGTGAGGGTAATCCTAAAGCGGAGCTTATGTTTGTCGGTGAAGGTCCCGGTTTTGACGAAGACCAGAAGGGAAGGCCGTTTATAGGACGTGCAGGAAAGCTTTTGGATGAAATAATTACTCAGCCGAAGTCACTAGGGTTAAAAAGAGAAGATGTTTTCATCGCTAATATTGTTAAATGTCACCCTATGATTGACCCGTCTCATCCCGATAACAGGGGTAATGACCGTCCTCCCAATCCTGAAGAAATAAGTACTTGCATTCCCTATCTTGAAAAACAGATTGAGCTGATTAAGCCAAAAATTATCTGTGCGCTTGGCAGTGTTGCTGCTAAAACGCTTATTGGTATGGATATTCCTATTGGTAAATTACGGGGTAAGTTTTACGATTATAAAGGAATTAAATTAATCCCGACCTACCACCCGGCCGCCTTATTAAGGAACCCAAACTGGAAAGTTGAAACCTGGGAAGATATTAAAAAGATAAAAGCAGAACTGAAAAAACAAAAAGAGTTATAGGGTTTTAGAGTTCATAGAGTTATAGAGTTATAACGTCATTGAGTAACCCAACAATCTCTCTATCCCACTATCCCGCTATCCCACGACCCTACGACCCTAAGACCCAACGACCCTATTTTCTTATGATTTTAGAAGTAGCGCTTCCTATAAATATTTATAAAAATTTTGATTATATTGCTGATACTGATGTTAAAATCGGATGCAGGGTTGTTGTCCCGTTTAATAAGAAAAAATTAACCGGTTTTGTCGTTGCGGTTAAAGAAAAATCGGAATTATCGCTCAAAAAAATAATAAAAGTTGTTGATAATGAACCGTTTATAAATAATGAATTAATGCAGCTTGCAGATTGGATTTCTAAATATTATTTATGTTCATTAGGTAGTGCCTTAAACCTCATTCTACCCCAGACCAGTAAACTACCGTCAAAAGAAATAGAAATATTAAACAGGCGGCTCTCTTCAGATTCTTTAATTACACACAATTTAGAGCAGCAATCAGCGATTGAAAAAATAATTTTGTCATTACAAATATCACGTCAAAAAACATTTCTTTTATACGGGATGAACGATTCCGGTAAAACAGAAATCTATGTTCAAACTATTGAATGGTGTCTTAATAATAATAAATCAGCAATATACCTTGTACCTGATGTTTCGCTGCTTAGTCAATTCAGGGAATTATTGCGTATACGTTTTGGTGATAAATTAGGTATTTGGCACAGTGGTTTAACTCAAAAGGAAAAGAACGATTTTTTTAATCGTCTTAAGTCAGATAAGATTAAAATTGTTTTAGGTACCCGTTCAGCGATATTTTTACCGTTAAAAAACCCCAAACTTTTCATACTTGACGAAGAAGATGATGATTTTTATAAGAATATCCAGACGCCTAAATATCACGCTAAAGATGTTGCAATACAAAGAGCAAAAATAGAAAGTGGCATTGTAATTCTCGGGTCGGCGACCCCGTCAATTAAAACATATTACGAAACAAAAACCGGTGAGATAGAAGTTTTAAAATTGTCTGCAAGAATTGATAACAGGCCTATGCCGAAAATCAGTATCATTGATTTAAAATATACACAAAAATTTGCAATCACAAAACCACTTAAGTATGCTATAACAAATGCTATATTGCAGAATAAACAGGTTTTTTTATTGATAAATAGACGAGGCTGGGCGACAATTATAAAATGTAGCAGTTGCGGTAATATTGTAAGGTGTCCAAAGTGTTCAATACCGTTAGTTGCGCATAAAAATCCGGCAAAACTTTTATGTCATTACTGCGGATACAAACAGGATTTTTATAAATCTTGTCCTGTCTGTAACAGTAGTGTTATTTATTATGGGTATGGTACGGAAAAAGTTGAAGAAATTGTAAAAGGACTTTTCCCGACTACAAAAGTGTTAAGAATGGACGCCGATTCGGAAATCACCTATTCCGAAATGTTTCATATTATGAAATCTGGCAAACCCTGTGTTTTAATTGGTACCCAGATTGTTGCAAAAGGGTTTGATTTTCCCGATATGACTTTAGTTGGTATTATCAATGCATATTCGGGTTTATATTCTGCGGATTTTCGTTCTGCTGAAAGGACTTTTTCGCTGATAACACATTCTATAGGCAGGTGCGGGCGGGGTTCTTCGTCAGGGCAGGTTGTGATTCAAACAGAAAATCCTGAACATTATGCCATAAAATACGCTGCTGAGTTTGATTACGAGAGTTTTTATAAGAATGAAGTAGAATTTAGAAAAGAGTTTTCCTGGCCGCCATTTTCTAAAATGATAAATATAACAATATCAGGTAAGAATGAAAACGATGTAATTTGTGAATCAGAAGCAATAGCGGATAAATTAGAAAAAATAAAAAATTTGGTAGTTTTAGGACCTGTTCCAAAAATAACTTCGTTCCTTGCCGGGAAATACAGGTGGCAGATTCTCCTTAAGTTTCAGGAAAGCGATTTTCCGGACATTAGTAGTCGTTTATTGGAATTAGACGAGTCTCATCACAAGAAAAAAGTAAATGTAGTTTTTGATATTGACCCACTTGAAACTGTGTAAGTTTTTTGATAAGATGACACTGACAAAAAAATTTAACAGTGTCACCCTGAACTATGTTCAGGGTCTACCAATAATATGGCTATTTTACAGATAAAAAAATATCCGGATAAAATACTAAAGGTAAAAACAGCAGAAATTACCCGGCTTGATGAGAAGTTATTAAAACTTTCAAAAGATATGATTGAAACGATGTATTTTTTCAATGGAATTGGACTTGCTGCTAATCAGGTAGGTGAATTAAAAAGTGTTTTTGTGGCAGATATAAAACCGGAGGGAAAACGAAAACCGGTAGTACTTTTTAACCCTTGTGTTTTATCGTCTACTGGCAAGTGCTCGATTGAAGAAGGTTGCCTTTCCTTTCCGGGTATCTCGGCAAAAATAAAGCGGGCACAGAAGATAATAGTTTCCGGTATAACTTATGATGGAAAAGAAGTAAAATGGGAAGTTGATGGCTTAATGGCAAGGGTATTTCAGCATGAAATAGACCATCTCAACGGGATTGCTTTGTTTGATAAGGTTAGCCTTATCAAAAGATGGAAATTGAAAAAGGAATATTTTAAAAAGAGATGAAAATAGTTTTTTTTGGAACGCCGGAATATGCAAAACCGATTTGTGAATATTTACTTAAAAATGAAACTGTAGTAGCTGCAGTTACTAAACAGGACACTCCTGCCAATAGACATCTAAATATTCAGATATGTCCCGTAAAAGAGCTTTCTTGTAGAAATAATTTGCTGGTATTTACTCCTGCTAAACTTAAAGACGAAAATTTTGTTTTTGAGTTGTTAAGTCTTAAACCGGACCTTGCAATAGTAGTTGCATATGGGAAGATTTTACCGAAAATATTACTTGATGTTTTCCCGATGGGCTGTGTAAATATTCATTATTCGATTCTTCCCAAATACAGGGGTGCTGCACCTATCCAGTGGGCAATAATTAATAATGAAAATGAGACGGGTGTTACAAGTTTTTTTATGGACGAGGGACTGGATACGGGAAAAATAATATTTCAGAAAAAAATCCAGGTTTGTAAAGATGACGATACAATAAAACTACGAGAAAAGCTGATACCGGTTGCTATAGATGTCTTAAAAGAAACACTTGCCCTGATAAAAAACGGGGAAAAAGGTACAATTCAGGCTGGTATACCGAGTTTTGCGCCTCCTTTGAAAAAAGAGAATGGTAAAATTGACTGGAAAAAATCTGCTGAAGATATTTGTAATTTAGTCCGGGGGACAAAACCCTGGCCCGGTGCATACTTGGAAATTATTGATAAAGATTTAAAGATTAAAAGATTAAAAATTATTGAAACTGAAGTTTTTCTATTATCTTGTAACCAACAAGATGATTATGTGCCAGGTTCAGTTATTTCAATTCAAAAAAACATTGGTTTTGTTGTTAAATGCGGCACCGGTTATTTACTTGTGAAATCAATTCAACCTGCCTCAAAAAATATTATGTCTGCCTGGTCATTCCTGCAAGGACAAAACCTGAAAATCGGCGATAAATTATCTTGACAATATCAGGTTTTTTTCGTATAATTAAAAAATATAGAGGTGATTTTTATGAATGGTTTTAAAACATTTTTATTGATGTTAACGATGATGGTTCTTTTTCTTTTTATTGGAAACGTTATTGGCGGGCAGCGCGGGATGCTGACTGCTTTTATGTTTGCTGCTGTTATGAATTTTGTTATGTATTGGTTTTCAGATAAGATTGTTCTTGCAATGTATCGTGCTAAACCTGTATCGGAGAAAGAAGCACCTGAAATATATAGCATAATCAGAAAACTTATAACGAAAGCGAATATTGCAATGCCGAAAGTATATATCTTACCTATGGAAACTCCGAATGCTTTTGCAACCGGAAGAAATCCGGAACATTCGGCAGTTGCTGTAACGAAAGGGATTTTAGAGATACTCGATGAAGAAGAGCTCTCCGGGGTTATTGCTCACGAGCTTTCGCATATAACGCACAGGGATATTTTAGTGGCGACAATTGCGGCGACAATGGCCGGTGCAATTTCAATGCTTGCCCGTATGGTGCAGTGGGCTGCAATTTTTGGCGGCGGTTCAAGAAACGACAGGGACAGGAACGGCGGCGGGATTGGTTTGTTAGCGATGGCTATAATAGCGCCAATCGCAGCACTTTTGATTCAACTTGCAATTTCCAGGTCTCGTGAATATGGTGCAGATGAAGGTGCGGCAAAATTAACAGGGAAACCGCTTTTTCTTGCATCAGCGCTTAAAAAACTGGAAAGTTATTCCAAACAGATACCGTCAAAAATTGAACCATCAACTGCTCACATGTTTATCGTTAATCCTTTGCACGGTGGTTCATTTTTAAAATTATTTTCAACCCATCCTCCGATACAAGAAAGAGTAAAACGGTTGGAAAAACTTTCTGAAATTAAAATGCCGAAAGTCATTTATTAGATGAAAAAAATACTTGAATGGATTTTACTGTTGCTTATATTAGGTATCGTCGGGTTTGTAGGGTTAAATCGTCTTATTAATGCTCTTATTCATAGTAAACAAGACAGGATAGTTCCAAACCTTATCGGCAAGAACATAGCTGATGCGTTGGATGAGTTGTCATCGTTGAATTTATTTTTAAAAAAAACCGGGGAAGATTTTAATGTTAATATGCCTGCCGGTATGATAATTTCGCAGACACCGTCTGCCGGAAGTGTAATAAAAGAAAACAGGGCAATTAATATAATAGTTTCTTCCGGCGGTGAAGTTATATTTGTCCCGAATTTAACAAACCAGACAGTGCGTACTGCACAGGTGCTTTTAAGGAAGAATGGACTGGATTTTGGAGAGCAGGACGAAAAATATTCTGAGGTCATTGAAAAAGACAGGATAATTTCACAAAGTCCTTTACCCCGTTCTCCTATCCAAAAAAACGGGCTTGTTAATATAGTGGTTTCGTTAGGTATACCTCCGGAAGGAGTTTTGGTAATTCCGGATTTTGTCGGTAAAAATATTACTGAAGCAGAAAATTGGGCTAAACAAAATAATATCACGATAAAAAGTATAAATAAAATCAGTGATTCATCAGTTGCAGAAAATACAATAATCAAGCAGACACCTGAAGAAGGGATTGCAATTAATAAAAATCAATCAGTTGAATTTTGGATTGCTATAAAATTGGAGTAGACATGAGAGTAGCTATTGCACCATCTCTATTATCGGCAGATTTCTCGGATTTAAAAGCGGATATAAAGAAATGTGAGAATGCAGGTATAAAAATTCTGCATGTAGATGTTATGGACGGTCATTTTGTCCCGAATATAACAATAGGTCCGGTTGTTGTAGAATCGTTAAGAAAAAGCACAGATATGATTTTAGATACGCATTTAATGATATCAAATCCGGAAAATTATATTGAACTGTTTGCAAATGCAGGAAGTGATTGGATTACATTTCATATTGAGGCTGCAAAAAAACCGCTGGAAATTATTAGAAAAATAAAAAAACATAAATTAAAAGCAGGGATTTCCATTAACCCGTCTACGCCGGTTTCAAAAATAAAGAAGTATCTTAATGAGGTTGATTTAGTTCTTGTTATGAGTGTCAATCCCGGTTTTGGCGGACAAAAGTTTATGCCGGAAGCACTGCCAAAAATCAGTGAATTAAAAAAACAACGGTCTGCGGGCAGGAGAAAATACAAAATAGAGGTTGACGGTGGGATAAATTTTAGTACAATAGGAGATGTTGTAAAAGCAGGTGTTGATATTGTTGTAGCAGGCAATTCAGTTTTTAAATCTGAATACGGGATAAAAAACAGTATAAAAAAAATGAACAAAGTTGCAAATGTTTTTTAACTTTAATGAGGAGGGTAAAGATGGCTGTGGCAATTAAATTAAAGAGAATTGGCAAATCGCTAAATCCTATTTACAGGGTTATAGTGATTGCTTCTAAGAAAAGAAGTGGTGGTACTGCTATTGAGGAAGTGGGTTGTTTTAATCCCCGGGATAAAAAAAATATGTTCTTAAATATTGAGAGGATAAACCACTGGATAAAAATGGGAGCTATTGTTTCCAGTACGGTAAAAGGGCTGATAAAAAAGTTGCCGGAAGCAAGTCAGGTTTTGGTTGAAAAAAGTGCATGATTAAATAACTTTCCGGAATTTGTTATGGGATAGTTAATTTAAAAATCTGGGGATAATGGGAATAAATTATGAAAGAGCTTGTTGAATATATTGTTAAATCGCTTGTAGATAAAGCATCAGGTGTTAGTGTGTCAATTAACACTTCTGATGGCGGGAAAATTATTAAGGTAAAAGTTGACGATTCGGATAAGGGAAGGATTATCGGTAAGGAAGGCAGGATAATAAAAGCAATTAGACAAATAGTTTCTGCTTCTGCTACAAAAAAAGGTGAAAAATGCAGGGTTGAGATTGAAGAATAATAATGTTGATAGATATTCTTACACTTTTTCCTTCTGTTTTTGAATCTGTTTTTTCAGAAAGTATAATCAGGAAGGCAATAGAAAAAAAAATAGTAAAAATAAAAATTACCAATATCCGTGATTATGCTGAAGGTAATCACAGGATGGTAGATGATAAGCAGTATGGCGGTGGCGTGGGAATGATTATGATGGTTCCCCCTATCGTTAAGGCGATAGAAAAAATTACCGGTTTATCCGGCATGCGGAAAAGGGATAAGGCAAAAGATAAACTTAAAGTAATTCTTCTTTCTCCGCAAGGGAAAATTTTCACACAGAAAAAAGCGTTAGAACTTTCAAAATATAAGCATTTAGTATTTGTTTGCGGGCATTATGGCGGTGTAGATGAGCGGTTATTAAGGTTTGTTGACGAGGAATTGTCTGTCGGTGATTATGTGTTAACCGGCGGAGAAATTCCTGCAATGGTTGTTGTTGATTCTGTTGTTCGTTTAATACCTGATGTTGTAGGGAAAAGCGATTCCATAAAAAATGATTCACTTTGGAATAACAAATTAGCCAATGCAGTATATACAAGGCCTTATAATTTTCGTGAATTAAAAGTTCCGAAAGTTCTTTTATCCGGCAATCATAAAAATATTGAAAAATGGCGAAAAGAGAGTATAATTAAAAATACATTCAAAAAAAGACCGGATTTGCTGGAACAAAATTAGTTTAGATTTTAATATTTTTTAAAGGAGAACAAAATGAAAAATTTGATGGGTATTGTTGAAAGTAAGTTTATGAAAAAGGAAACCACTGGATTTAGGCCGGGTGATTCAGTTAAAGTGTATTACAAAATTATAGAAGGTGATTCTGAAAGAACCCAGATTTATGAAGGTATTGTTTTAAGGATAAAAGGTTCCGGTCTTAATAAAACGGTTACAATAAGAAAGATTTCTTTCAGTATCGGCGTTGAGAGGGTTTTCCTGCTTAGTTCGCCTCGTCTTGAAAAAATAGAATTGGTTAAACAGGGAAAAGTAAGAAGGAGCCGTTTATATTACTTAAGGTCACTATCAGGTAAATCTGCAAGAATTGAAGAACGTTCTGATGGAGAACATTCATCGCAAGGAAAGGCAGCGGCTCAGCAACCGGCAACAAATTAGTATTATCCTAAATGGAAAATTTGTTTTGCTTTGACAGAGAATTTTATAAAAATGGTTTAATAGCAGGTATTGATGAAGCAGGGCGGGGTCCTCTCGCAGGTCCTGTTGTTTCAGCAGCGGTGATACTGAAAAAAGATATACTTATAAAAAACCTGAACGATTCGAAAAAACTTTCTCCCCGGGTACGTCTTGCCGTTTATAAGGAAATAATTAATAATCTCATTGAGTATCAAGTCGGTATAGTTGATAATTTTACGATTGATCGAATAAATATACTGGAAGCGACTAAACTTTCAATGAAGCTTGCAGTTGAAAAATTAAGTGTTCCTCCTGATTTGGTTCTGATAGACGGTAACCAGCCTATAAATATAAAAATCAATCAGAAAACAATTGTTAAAGGTGATTCAAAAAGCGCATCAATTGCCGCGGCATCAATTATAGCAAAGATAACCCGTGATTTAATAATGGAAGAATTCGATAAAAAATTCCGAAATTACGGTTTCGCGAAACACAAAGGATACGGGACAAAGCTGCATATGGACGCTATTAAAAAATATGGACCTTGTGAGATTCACAGGAGAACTTTTGAACCGGTGAGAATTTATGACTCAGTCCGCTGAACTTGGGAAACTAGGGGAAGGACTTGCTAAAAATTTTCTTAAAGAATCCGGCTATAAAATTATCAAAGAGAATTTTAGAACTAAATATGGGGAAATAGACCTCATTGCTGAAGATAAAAATACAATAGTTTTTGTAGAAGTAAAAACAAGAAATAGCGATACATATGGTGTGCCGCAACTTTCCGTAAATTTTTATAAACAAAAACACTTAACCCGTGCTGCTCTTATTTTCATAAAGAAAAATGCACTGAACACAAACTACCGTTTTGATATCATTTCAATTTTTAACGGTAAAGTCGAACATATAAAAAATGTTTTTGCACCTTCTAATTATACTGTGTGAGAAGTAAATTATGATATTTTTTAAGTCAATATTGGAAAAAGGAAAAATTCTTTTAAAAACCGGTAAGGCTGATGAGGCAATCAGGTTGTTTTCAACAATGGTTTCCGATAAACCGGAAAATGCACAATTCCGGTTTTATCTGGCAAAAGCATATTTTCAGAAGAACGATTTGATTAAAACAAAGGAAAATTTACTTAAGTGTATTAAATTTAATCCGAACGAAGAGGTTGTAAAGAATATTGCTGAAATTACAAATTTTAAAAAAGTATCGTCTGACCGGTACTATAATACATTTTTAAATTTCTCGTCAGATGGTAAAAAGATAGTTTTTGTATCCATAAGACGTGATACTAATAACGATGGTCTTATAAACAATCTTGACAATGGTGGTATTTACATAATAGATTCTGATGGTAAAAACGAGAAACTGATAGTTGAAGATAAATATGCTAATTCTGACTGCTCTTTTTCTCCTGATGGCAAATATATAACCTACCTGTCCCGAAGGCGCGATACAAATGGTGATGGCAAAATTGACAATAAGGATTCTGCCGGTATATATATTTATAGTTTGGAAACGGGTGAGGAGCAATTTTTAATAACCGATGAAACTTTTAATAAAAAACCTGCTTTTTTGCCTGATAATAAATCAGTTTATTTTTGCAGTTGGCGCGGTATCGGAGGTAATTCCGGTATTTATTCCGTTGATATTAAAACAAAAGTAATCAGCGGATTAATTTCTGATATGTATGAGAACACTTCGCCTTGCATATCCAGTAACGGACAATATGTTGTATATTCTTCATGGCGGGAGGATACTAATAAAGACGGCAAAATTGATTTTAAAGATTCGTCTGCAATATATATAACTGATATTAAGAAAAGGACAACAACCCGGCTTACCGGAGATAAGTATAATAATTCTTTCCCTGATTTTTCATTTGATAACAAAAATATTGTTTATCTTTCACGGCGTCGTGATACTAATAAAGATGGTAGAATAGATTCTTTAGATTTTTGCGGTATTTATATTATAACTATCGGCGATAAAAAACTACAGGAAATTGTATCTGATAAATTCTATAACAAATATCCTTCATTTACAAGTAATGGTGAATCAATTGTTTTTCTAGGTTCTTTAAAAGGAAAGTCTCGCAATAAAGATGCTGAAATCAGAGATATTTTTGAAAATAAAGGGATTTATAGTATAAACATTAAAAATAAAAAAATGGACATACTTGTTAGTTCTAATTATTTTTCTTCTTCATTCCCTAAATTATCTTCATCTGATAAAGTAGCATATTTATCATGGAGAAAACATACCCGCCGTGGAATTTTCATAAGAGATATTTACAAGTTACCAACACTTGCTGAATTAAAAGAAATTATAGAAGAAAATCTGTAGTAAGCTCGTTGAAAAAGTCATCAACGGCCTTGATTACATTCACCCCGAAGCAACATCGGGGCAGTAATTGTGAAAAACAATTACATAGACTAGTATCTGAATCTAATCTGTGTAATTTTGTCTTTAATCGGTGTAATCAGAGATTGTTAAATTTTTAACAATCTCAAAAAGGAGTGAAAATCATGCTTTCTCAGGTTAATTCGGCATCTGTTTATGGTATAAATGGCTATATTGTTACGGTTGAAGTAGATATATCGAGCGGTTTTCCTACCTTTTCTATTGTCGGGTTACCTGATACTACCGTAAAAGAGTCAAGAGACCGGGTGATTTCTGCAATAAAGAATTCCGGTTTTGATTTTCCAACAAAAAAAGTTACAGTTAATCTTGCGCCTGCCGGAATAAAAAAAGAGGGTGCAATTTTTGATTTACCTATAGCAGTCGGGATACTTGTTGCAACAAAACAGATAACCATTGTTAATGATAAAAAATATTCGCTTATCGGGGAACTTTCATTGAACGGTTCAATCAGGAGAGTCAATGGTGTTCTTCCGATAGCGATAAAACTTAAAGAAGAAAAATATGACGGTTTGATTCTGCCTGAAGCAAATAAAAATGAAGCAGCGATTGTTAACGATTTCAACGTTTATCCTGCCGAAAATTTAAAGGAAGCATTAGAAATAATTTCGTCTTCAACACCGCCTGTTTCTTATAAAATTGATTTAATTAAACTTTTTTCTGCATCTTCACATTGTGACGTTGATTTTAAAGACGTAAAAGCTCAGGCTTTTGTCAAAAGAGCGATTGAAATTGCCTGTGCAGGCGCTCATAATATACTTTTGATTGGTTCTCCCGGAAGCGGTAAGACAATGCTTGCAAAAAGAATTCCGACAATTTTACCTCCGATGTCTTTTGAAGAAGCAATTGAAACCACCAAAATTCATTCAATAACAGGACTTGTTTCTAAAAACACTTCATTGATAGCAATTCGTCCTTTTCGTTCACCACATCATACAATTTCAGATGTAGCATTGATTGGCGGAGGTTCATTCCCTCGCCCGGGCGAAGTCTCTCTTTCACATAACGGTATTTTATTTTTAGATGAACTACCGGAGTTTCATAGAAACGTTCTAGAAGTTTTAAGACAACCGCTTGAAGACGGTGTTGTTACTGTTTCACGAGCACAGGCATCGCTATCGTACCCCGCGAGATTTATGCTCGTTGCCGCTATGAATCCTTGTCCTTGCGGGTATTACGGTCATCCGACCAAAGAGTGTACCTGTACCCCGTTTGTTATACAAAAATATGTTTCTAAAATATCCGGACCTTTATTAGATAGGATTGACTTGCATATAGAAGTACCTGCTGTAAGGTTTGAGGAACTTTCTGATACGACGGTTG
Source organism: Elusimicrobiota bacterium (assembly GCA_028718185.1). Classification (NCBI taxonomy): domain Bacteria; kingdom Pseudomonadati; phylum Elusimicrobiota; species Elusimicrobiota bacterium. The sequence continues at coordinate 200,990 of JAQUMH010000002.1, read as the reverse complement.
TAGATTCGTCGGTAGATATAAGAAAAAGGATTATAAAGGCAAGGGATATTCAGAAGAAAAGATTTAAAGAAGAGAAGAACATTTATAGTAATGCACATATGGAATCAAAACACATCAAGACATATTGCGAAATTAGCGCAGACAGCAAAAAACTCCTGAAGCATGCAATGGATAAACTTGGTTTCTCTGCCCGTGCACATGATAGAATCCTGAAAGTTGCAAGAACTATCGCTGATTTAACCGGTTCCGAAACAATAGAAACCCAGCAAATAGCTGAAGCAATCCAATATCGCTCATTAGATAGGAATATATGAAAATTACTGAATTTCTAATCAACTAAAGAAAATAATAGGAAAAAATTGTGCTAATAAAGATAATAACAATAAAAGATGTAGAATATACGTTGTTAAAATAACGGTAAAATACTACGACAAACATTTGAAGTAAATTTGAGGAAGATTTGAGGTAAATATGACTTGACAAAACAGTGAAAATACTTTATAATTAATGCATAGTTAGTTGTGCAATATGTTGGTTATTTTTAATTAAAGTGAAATTGATGGAGACCCGAAAAGTAATTTGGTTTTTTTATTTTTTATGGGATAAGAATTGTTTTTTTAAACAAATAATAGTAATTCATTAAAAATTTAAGTAAGAAGTTCAGTAATATTGGTTTGATGGCAGAAGGAGTACGAAAGTATGTTAAAAAATATTTTAATACGAATGATTGATTGTAAAATTCTTCTTTTTCTTTTGGTATCCAATATATTTGCTCTTGAAGTGCCAGACATTATTAATAAAATTCAGTCAAATATAGATCAGATTCAAGATATGAAAATTAGTGTTACCACAACAATTGATAATAGTAAGGGGCAAGATGCATTTAAAGAAAATATTGAATACATCATGAAAAAACCTGATAAAGTAAAAATTGTAGATTTAATGTTAAAGAAAAGTTTTTTAATGATGGCTGAAAACAACCCTGTCCCATTTGTTCAAGAAAGACAAACTACACCTCAATCACAACATATTTCGATTTGGCCGGAACCTGGAATAATTTTTTATGTTAAAGATTATTTAAGCGAATTTGATGTTATTATAAGTTCGACAAATATGGATTCCGAAAAATATGTTCTTATAGGTACACCATATAAAACAAATAATGCTTTTCCAAAGATGGAATGGACAATAGAATACTCTAAAGGGATTGTTACAGAAATTAAGATTTATACTCAGTCAGGCAAACTGATGCGATTGCTACAGATACCAGAATATCAGTTGGTTAATGAAAAAATATGGTTCCCAAAAAAGGTTATTGATAAGTTAATTGCAAAACGAAATACTACAATCACAACAATTCTATATGATAACGTTCAAATTAATACAGGTATTCCAGAATCGGTGTTTAGTGAGTAGGTTGAAAAGTAAAAAATTTAAATAATAGGAGCTAACCGATATGTTTAAAAAAGTAAGATTAGCAGTTGCTTTATTGTTTTTTGTATTATCTGTTGGAAATTTTCTTGTTTATGCCAAAGAAAAAGTTGATTTAAAACTTATTTGGAAACAGAGGTTTGATACTGTTCCTGCAAATGAGGAATCAATATTAAGTAAACCGCCAGAAATAATTGCAGAGATGATAAAACCAATATTGAAAGTAGAAAATAAACTGATATTTTTTAATGAACAAGGAAAAATAGCAAAAGAAATAGAGTTAACGGAGCAAGATAGAGTTATATTTTCTAAGAATGGAGAGTTTGTAGTAGTAGATACCGAAGAGCTACCAAGTGGAGAAGAAAAAGAAGACGAGACATCGGCAGAAGTTAAAGTTTATGATAAAGCAGGAACGCTTCTTTATAAATATGATTCTACAAGCAGTGAAAATCATGTTATTTCAAATACTGGTACAAGCGTAGAAATTAATTATGTAGATTGTTCTTTTAGGATGTTTGATAATAAAGGGAATGTTGTGAAAAGTGTTAGAGTGTTTAATAATTCTGGGATAGATATTTCAAATTCCTTTAAGGGGGAATATTCAGGGAACGGCGAAAGATTTGTTATATATGCTACTTATTATCCACAAGAATCCGAAAATTTATTAAATACTGAAGTTTATATTATTCTTTATGATAATTTAGGTAATGAACTTTGGAGAAAAAAACTAGAAAATATAAAACAAAGTTCAGAAGCAATCCAAATTTCTGAAATTGGAGACTGCATATTATTGGGAGAAGATAGTAATATAGGAGAAAACAATACTGAAGATAGAGTATTCTTATTAAGTGGTAGTGGAGAGATTATAAAAATATTTTCACGAATCCGTTTAGTATTAGCACAATTAGAATTTAATTCCGAAACCAGTGAATTTGTAGTTAATCCAGGGTTAAATAAAACCTATGTAATTACTTCGTCAGGAGTTATATCAGAGTATGAAATGCCCTTTAGTGTTTGTGAAATGGCTATCTCAATGAAATATATAATCAATGTTGGGCGAGAAAAAAATAAAGAAAATATAATTTTAAATATATCGACTAAAAATAATGAAGTATTACTTACAAGGAATCTGGGTGGAAATAAAAATGATTTAAAAACCTTGTCACTGGAATTTGTTGGTGATGACATTATTGCTATATCATTTAGCAATGAGATAAGATATTATAAAATTTCTCTATTAGGACAAAAGAAATAAAATAATGAAAAAAACTTTTTTAATTTTAACTAGCATATTTACATTAAATATTAATAATTTGCTTTCTTACTCGTATCCTGTTAGTAGTATAAATCCCAATGCTACATCACCAATAAATACTCAACAAAGTATCTGGGGAACTTTTGGAGAAGTAAGAAAAAAAGGGAATATTTTGAGGGACCATTTTCATACTGGTGTGGATATCGCCGGTCAAGAAGGTTCAAGAGTATACACAGTAATAGATAGTACAGTTGGAATAATTAAGGAACGTGGGAGTATAAATGAGAGAATTTGGATAGGAAGATTTGAGTATGTTCATATAAATATTAGTGATGAAATTGTTGAAATTTCAAAAAGATCAAATGCAGAAGAAAGATTTATAAATAGTGGGACGTTTATTGGTACTACGAATAATCAAAATCATGTTCACTTAATTGAGAGTTATAATGGAGTATTTATAAATCCGCTACGACAAGGTGGTCTATCACCTTTTGTTGACACTGCTTCTCCAACAATAAAAACGATACAAGTAGTTTCTGATTATGACCCACTCAATGATAAAATACCTGACGAATTTGATAAAGAGGATAGTACATATATTGTTAAAGGTAAAATAGATATTATTGCTGATTGTGTTGATGGAATTACATTAGGGACATCTAATGCTGGAATTTATGAGATAGGGTATGAAATATTTAAAGCAACAGATTTACAAAATCCTTTAATTTCTGAAATGACGAATATTCGTTTCAATCGTCTTCCACCTAATAATAAAACAAAAATTGTTTATGCGGAAGGTACTGATATTCAATCATCTCCTCATACTAATAAATACATTGTAACTAATTCAACTGCGGGAAATAGTTATTTTGATACTGGTGAATTAGAACCGGGAAAATATAGAATATATGTAATAGCAAGAGATAGCAATGGGAATGAATGCAAGAAGTCAGTAGATATAGATGTTGTTGAAGAAAAACCTCCTTGGCAAATGTTTAGAAATGATGCTCAGCATACAGGAAGAAGTAAGTTTAAAGGTCCTCAGCAATCCCCGCAGGCGAAATGGGCTTTTGTATCAGGTAATTCAGGCTCTCCCACATCACCAGTTTTAGATAATAATGGTACAATTTACGAAGCTTTTTTTAGAACAATATTTGCTGTTAACTCAACAGGGGAAATGGAGTGGAGTTATACTTTAAACATTCACGGGAATCTCCACCCTCAAACATTATCTCTATGGAAAGATACATTATATTGTATAACAGATCACCCTTATAAGCTTTATGCTTTAAATACCCAAACAGGGGAACTAAAATGGACATATGAATTTCCAACGGGTGTTAGGGGAAACTTATGTATAGAAAAAGATGGAACAATTTATTTAAAAGCAGAAGAATCTTTGTATGCAATTAATTCTGATGGTAATTTAAAATGGAAAGTTGCTACAGGTTTAGGAATTTCTTATTTTGCTGTTGGCAATGATGGGACAATTTATGTTAGTGGGTATCGAGATACAACACGTACTAAAAGTGATTTGTATGCTTATTATCCCGATGGGCAACTAAAATGGTCAAAATATATATCAATTTATTCTTATTCTATAGCGATAGGAGACGATAATACAATTTATCTCTGCTACTTTTATGGCAATTATTTAACAAATTTATGTGCTTTGACTCAAAGTGGAGCGGTTAAATGGGAATATCCTGTAGGACAAGGAGCAAATTTTTATTTACCCCCATGTATATCTCGTGATGGAAAAATTTTATTAAGTCAGTCTGTGTATCCTTATACCTATGCTTTTAATCCGGATGGTTCTATAGCGTGGACATATTCTAATGTAGTGGATAAAAGTTATAACTTTAGTGTTGGGGCAGATGGGGTTATTTATTTTACAGATTCAATGCGGCTTTATGCTTTGAATTTAAATGGAACATTAAAATGGAAATTAGATGGTAAATTTAACGGTACAGATTTACCAATAAATAAAGATGGAACAATTTATGCTAGTTCATATCCAAATAATGTTCTTTATGCTTTTGCAGATTCTACTTTAGTATCATCTAACGAAGAAACCTTAAAAAAACATATTGGTGTAATAAAATTGACTGTGGATCCAATATTTAAACTTGGAGAAGTGTATTCCTATCCTAACCCAGCAAAGCGTGGTAAATGGCCAATGATACATATAGAATGTGGTATCGCTGATTGGGTGGAAATACGTATATATGATACAGCAGGTAAACTGATAGATTCTACTGAAATACGAGAACAACCATTAATTATTAATGAAAAGTATGCATATGAATACTTTTGGAATGTATCCGATGTAGCTAGTGGAGTATATATTTGTACAGTAAGTGCATACAAGAGTGGTGAAAAAACGATAAAAGTGTTAAAAAAGATCGCAGTTATAAAATGACAGATAACGAATTTATGAATAAGAAAATCTTAATCACAGTTTTTAGTTTTATTTTACTCGCTACTTACTACTCATTACTTTCTGCGTCTAATTCCGGTGCCTCTTTCCTGAACATCGGTACATCAGCGAGAGCAGTATCAATGGGTGGAGCATATGTGGGAGTGGCAAATGATGTAAGTGCAATCAGTTACAATCCTGCAGGACTGTCACAATTAAATAAAAGTGAGATAGTAGGGCAGCATACAAAGTGGATTGCGGATACCAATCATGATTTTTTAGCTTATGCAAGACCAACAAGTATAGGAACAATAGGATTAAGTATAGTAGCACTTACACAAGGCAAAATAGAAGGAAGAGATGAGAATAGAAATAAGACCAATAGTTTTTCAGCGTACGATGTAGCGACCACAATAAGTTACAGTAAACAAATTATGTCATTGCGGGGCGTAGCCGAAGCAATCTCTATAGGAACTAACTTAAAAATTATTCAGCAGAGCATAGCAGATGAAAAAGCAACAGGAGTAGCAATTGATATTGGACTTCTTACCCGCTTATCCGCTTATCCGCTGTCTGCTGGCTTATCCGTACAGAACATCGGACCTAAAATGACCTTTATATCAGAAGGGTACGATTTACCGCTTACTGCAACAATAGGATTGGGCTACACAATCAAAAGAGCGGTAACATTAGCGTTTGATGTAAAGCGGAAGATAATAGACAACAAGACGGAAGTATCATTCGGCACCGAATATGCTCCGATAAATCTTTTAGCATTCCGTCTTGGTTACCTACTTCCTACTTCCCACTCCCTACTTACTGACTTTAAAGGTTTTGGTGGTGGAATAGGGTTAAGAATCTTGAATACTTCCACTGACTATGCCTTCATACCTTATAGTGACCTCGGCAACACCCACCGGCTATCGTTTGGTGTAAAGTGGTAAATATTTATTATTCAACGTAGTTCTTTGACATAGTATTCACCCGGGAGCGGTAAGACAATGCTTGCAAAAAGAATTCCGACTATTTTACCTCCGATGTCTTTTGAAGAAGCGATTGAAACCACCAAAATCCATTCAATAACAGGACTTGTCTCTAAAAACACTTCATTGATAGCAATTCGTCCTTTTCGTTCACCACATCATACAATTTCAGATGTAGCATTGATTGGCGGAGGTTCATTCCCTCGCCCGGGCGAAGTCTCTCTTTCACATAACGGTATTTTATTTTTAGATGAACTACCGGAGTTTCATAGAAACGTTCTAGAAGTTTTAAGACAACCGCTTGAAGACGGTGTTGTTACTGTTTCACGAGCACAGGCATCGCTATCGTACCCCGCGAGATTTATGCTCGTTGCCGCTATGAATCCTTGTCCTTGCGGGTATTACGGTCATCCGACCAAAGAGTGTACCTGTACCCCGTTTGTTATACAAAAATATGTTTCTAAAATATCCGGACCTTTATTAGATAGGATTGACTTGCATATAGAAGTACCTGCTGTAAGGTTTGAGGAACTTTCTGATACGACGGTTGTAGATTCGTCGGTAGATATAAGAAAAAGGATTATAAAGGCAAGGGATATTCAGAAGAAAAGATTTAAAGAAGAGAAGAACATTTATAGTAATGCCCATATGGAATCAAAACATATCAAAACATATTGTGAAATTAGCACAGACAGCAAAAAACTCCTGAAGCACGCAATGGATAAACTTGGTTTTTCAGCCCGTGCACACGATAGAATACTGAAAGTTGCAAGAACTATTGCTGATTTAACCGGTTCCGAAACAATAGAAACCCAGCAAATAGCCGAAGCAATTCAATATCGCTCATTGGATAGAAGCATGTAAAAGTAATTGTACTTAGCAAATATAGCAAACATCTTAATACTAAATGAACCTCGATAGAGATACCTCACTGTTAATTTCTTTAATCAGGTAAATTCTTGAGATAGTTTGAAAAAAAGGAGGTAATAAAGTATGAAGAAGTATTTAGCATTGGTTCTAGTTGTGGTTTTCCTTTCAGGTTGTTTTGGTGGTTTTAAACTTACCAGAAAGGTCTACGATTTCAACAAAAACGTAGGTGGTAAGTGGGTTAATGAGTTGGTTTTTCTGGGACTTAACATAGTTCCGATTTACAGCATCGCGTCTTTTTGTGACGTTGTTATATTAAATACGATAGAGTTCTGGACCGGTAAAAATCCGATAGCGCAAGTACCCGGTAAGGATACGATTGCTCTGGACAACATGAATAAACGGGTGGTTATTTCTTCGAAAGAATCAGATAAAGTCAGGATAGATATTTTTGATTCATTCAAGCCCCAATCATCTTTTGTTCTTGAGAAACATTCCGACTGCGTTATAGCTAAAGATACTACAGGAAAATTGTTATTCAAAGCAATAACAAACGAAGACGGTAGCATTTCCATGTTTGACGCTAAAGGAAAATTAGTCAAAACATGTTCAGCAGATGAAGCTGGTCGCCTCTATTAAAGTAGTTGTTAAACAGTGGGGTATTCTATAGAGGCAAGTTAAGCACAAAATTTGAATTTATGTAAATTATTTGTGAGTGAAAAAAGTTATGAGTAAGAAATTGATTGTTAGCGTATTGGTATTTACTTAATGAGAGCATTCGAAAAAAATACTTTTAGTTATGACTTGGCAAAAATAATTCTTGAAATGTTCCTTCCAGGAATTTTTCGCTAAAAACGTCTTATCTGATAAAATATGCGAATATTCCCGCGGCGACATTTGAAAGGACTGACAAAATAACGCCATTCATGCTTCTCTTGAATTATTAGGGGGACAAATGATTAAAAATTTATTTAAAGAATTTAAAGAATTTTTGACACGCGGTAACGTGATAGATATGGCAGTAGGTATAATAATAGGTTCCGCGTTCGGAAAAATAATAACTTCATTGGTCAATGATATTCTCATGCCGCCGATAGGTTTGCTTTTGGGCAATGTGGATTTTTCCAATCTTTATATCAATCTTTCAAAAACAGATTATGCAAATTTAGCTGAAGCAAAAAAAGCGGGCGCGCCAACAATCAACTATGGAGCGTTTTTAAATATAGTCATAGATTTCATATTGGTTGCTGCTGTTATCTTTATACTGATTAAACAGATTAATTTGTTGAAAAAGAAATTTGATAAAACAGTCGCTGCCGCCGCTCCGACAGTAAAAGAGTGTCCGTTTTGCGCTTTAAACATTCCTCTTAAAGCAGTAAAATGCGGGTATTGCGGTTCTGCTTTAAAATAGCAGGAAATATATTTCTATAAGAAATGGAAAAAATCACAAAGTATATATTTTGGATACCAAGAATATTGGCTATAATATTTATTTTATTTCTGGCTATGTTTTCTTTGGATATTTTTGAAGGAAATTACGGATTCTGGGGAACTATTGCAGGATTGTTTATGCATAATATTCCGACAATTGTCTTAGCAGTTGTTTTATTAATCTCCTGGAAACATGAAATCGTCGGAGGAATCATTTTTATTGTTGCAGGAGTATTATATATGGCATCACTGGCAATAAATATGTTTATGCACCCACCTTTTAAATGGTATTTTTTTATCTGGAGTTTAACTATTGCCGGTCCTTCATTTTTAATCGGAGCTTTATTTTTAATCGGTTGGTCTAAAAAGAAAAAATTACAAAAATAAGAATAAAAGATAGCGATTTTAGTACATGTAAGATAATTGCATGCAAAAATACGGTTGATGATTAAAAAGGATAGGCAATTCTAAGCAATTCAAGAATCAAGACCTTATCCCTTTACAGATGACTAAAGAAGAAATGAGAAATTGGATATTCCAATTTGGAATATCCAATAAAGAAAAAATGGGTTTAAGAAAAAGATTATGAAAAAGAAAAATTTAATTGTTAGTGTTCCGTTGTCGCAGATAGAAAGTAAAATATTTTTAATAAGAGAACAAAAAGTCATGCTTGATAGAGATTTAGCAGAACTTTACGGAGTAACCACAGGGCGTCTTAACGAACAAGTAAGGCGGAACATGCCTCGTTTTCCTATAGATTTTATGTATCAACTTACTAAAGAAGAGTTTGATAACTTGATATCGCAAAATGCGATATCAAGATGGGGCGGTACTCGGAAACTTCCATTAGCATTCACTGAACAAGGAGTAGCAATGTTGTCCAGTGTTCTCAGAAGCCCGAGAGCTATTCAGGTAAATATTGGCATTATGCGTGTATTCGTAAACATAAGGAGAATAGTTTCTGATAGTAAGAAATTCACTAACAGAATTGATGCTCTTGAACACAAAGTAGAAAATCATGACAAGAAAATCAAAACGATATTTAAAGCAATATATTCCATTCCATCAACGACACCTGAATCTATATTGATTTCACCTGAAAAGCCATTCACGAACAAGAAAAACTTTAAAGATATTATAAGGTCTTGCAGAAAACATATTTATTGGGTTGATAAATATTTTTCAAAGATAGGATTGGAACTATTAGCTGATTCCGTAGACGTTAAAAAAGTAAAAAATATAAAAATTTTGATGTCCGATGATAAAGTAGACGATAGATTGGAAAACTCCTTCAAAGATTTCAAGCAGGAATTACAAAATAATAATATAACCTGCGAATTGAGAGTAATATCAGACAATAAAATTAAGTCAGTCATTCACGACAGATGGCTAATCTCCGCTGTTTCTTGTTTTAATGTGCCGTCAACGGATACATTAGCAAGAGGGCAGTATAGTGAGATAAAGAAAACTCCGAATAAACCCCCATTTGAAAAATGGTGGAATGAAAGCACCGATATTCAGTAACTTACCCCATAAATTCAACCCAAATTACCGCCAGTCATTGCGAACGAAGTGAAGCAATCTCATCTTTGCCGTATCCCTGCCCGCCAACGGTTTAGTGGTGGGTGTGTAATCGTTTCTATAAAGATAATTCCTTGATTTTCCAAAGAAAAAATAGTAACATCATTATGTTACTTAATAGCATTGTTGTATTTTGGATTTTGCCTGATTATTTCATATTCCAACAGAAATCAACACGTTAAATATTATGAAGAATGTAATAAGAATAATTTTAATATTTGTGTTTTTTGAAAATATTTTATATTGTGACAAAATATATTTAACAAACGGAAAAACAATGGAAGGGAAAGTTCTGACTTCTGATAGCGAATATATGGAAGTACAGGTTTACTACGGGACGATTAAATATCCCAAAAACGAAATATTGAAATATGAGGAAAGTGAGTATAATCCACAGGAACTAAAACCAGATGAGATATATATTTATGATTCGCAAGGGAATAAGAAGATATTGGATAGATTCAAGCTTTACAGGGAAATGCCGTTATATGCCGGTATGGGTTATACAAAGTTAGTATATGAATTTTATGACATATATGGAAATAATTTTGATGAAGCATTTGATTATCTGTTAAAAGTATGTCCTGTTTTGGATAAATCTAAGGCATTGGCAACATGTACCATTAACCCGAAAATAACATATATAATTCACCCTGTAAATGATGTGATGCCAAAAGTAAAAATAACAGATATAAATATTTCACATTATAACAGAGTATTGCTGCCATATTGGCATATTCCACAAACGGTGGACGAAAAAGAACTATATTACTGGGAAACTTTTCTGAGAGAGTTAATGAGGCACGAATGTAAACATGCAACCATAAATAACGATGCATTAGCCAGAATTAAAGCCGGTCTTGAAGAAATCAGTGTTTCATGTGATTTGGGATATGTCGGTGCGGAAATGAGGGAAGCAAAAGAGAAAGCACAAAAGCAGGCAAATGAGGTTTATAATAGCAATTGGACTAATGCAAGACAGCAGAACAGAGTATTTGACGATAATGAATATGGCAAACTGTTTATGAAAATAGAATATGCAAAACCAAAATGATAACCAAAAGGTTTGTCGCGAGAATACATTCCCTACTTGACAAAACATATGAAATATCTATACTACATATGGGTTTTTAAAGAAAAACTAATAAATAAAAGGATTTGTACAAATGCATAAGTTTTTTATCCAGCGAACGCTAAAATTTATTTTAATTTGTTTTTTAATACTCTCGGTCTTTACCATTAGTTCTTATTCAAAAGGATTACATTTCGGTATTATCTCTGCAATAAAAAATGAAGTAAAACAATTAAAGGATAAAAAAGGTGAAGTAATTAATAATGTTGTTGCTATAGCTACTCAAAACTGGCCTTCTGTTTCTTGTGGTTATATTCACACAATGGCAAGGAAGACAGATGGAACGCTCTGGTCCTGGGGGTATAACTATTGGGGTCAATTAGGTCTTGGAACTACAATACAAATGATAGTTACACCGACACAAGTCGGAACATCAACCAACTGGTCTTCTGTCTCCAGTGGTTATAATCACACAATAGCAATAAAGACAGATGGGACGCTCTGGGCATGGGGAGCTAACGACTCGGGTGAATTAGGACTTGGAGATTTAACAGATAGAAGTACACCGACACAAGTCGGAACATCAACCAACTGGTTTTCTGTTTCCTGCGGTTATAATCATACAATGGCAAGGAAGATAGATGGAACGCTCTGGGCATGGGGAGCTAACTACTCGGGTCAATTAGGTCTTGGAGATAGAACAAGTAGAATTACACCGACACAAGTCGGAACATCAACCAACTGGTCTTCTGTCTCCAGTGGTTATAGTAACACAATAGCAATAAAGACAGATGGGACGCTTTGGGCATGGGGAGCTAACTACTCGGGTCAATTAGGTCTTGGAGATGTAACAAGTAAAACTACACCGACGCAGGTCGGAACATCAACCAACTGGTTTTCTGTTTCCTGCGGTTATAATCATACAATGGCAAGGAAGATAGATGGAACGCTCTGGGCATGGGGAGCTAACGACTCGGGTGAATTAGGACTAGGAGATTTAACAGATAGAAGTACACCGACTCAGATCGGAACATCAACCAACTGGTCTTCTGTTTCCTGCGGTTATAATCACACAATAGCAATAAAGACAGATGGAACGCTCTGGTCTTGGGGGTATAACTACTCGGGTCAATTAGGTCTTGGAGATGTAACAAGTAGAGTTACGCCGACTCAGGTCGGAACATCAACCAACTGGTTTTCTGTTTCCTGCGGTTATGATTACACAATAGCAATAAAGACAAATAGAACACTTTGTGGATGGGGAGATAACTACTGGGGTCAATTAGGTCTTGGGGATGTAGAGATGATGGATATAACTACACCTGTGGACCTAGACTAACGCATATAAGACAGTAGAAATAGCGACCGGTAAAAATGTGTCAGAAAAAATATCCAAAAAAACAGTGGAATATTTAAGAAATAATTTTAGAATATTTATGAAACAAATTTTGATTTTATCAATCTCAAAATATTTTTTGCTTACTTGTTTATTTTCTTGTTTCCTTGTTCACTGCCTTTACGGTGAAGTTGGTGTAGGAATTGGTTGGCCTTATTTCAGTGTAAAATATAATTTTTCAAAATATGCAGGTGAAGGCAGGATTGCTACCGGCGAAGGGATAAGTGTTTATGCGGTACGGGGTTATTGGAACTTTTATTCTGAAAAAAAAATAAATTGTTTCACTGGGGTTGAAGGCGGATATATTACATTTAATACGCTTGATATTAAAGGTAATGGTGTTGAGGGCTCCATTTTTTTAGGTGGGGAGTATTCATTTGCAAAACAAATTTCGATTGCTATGGATTTTTCGCCTGTCTTAATAGGAATGAAATCGGACGATTTTAAAGTAAGCGGAGTTGAGTTGGTGGCTAATATGGCAGTATATTTCTATCTTCCAGAGGAGTCTCAAGATATATCAACAAGTTGGGAAAAAGCTACAAAAAGAAAAGAAATAAAATCATCTAAGAAATCTGGGAAGGTCAATGTTAATGTTGCATCTGAACAAGAACTTATTGCAGTGGGTTTTGATAATGTGCAAGTAAGATTGATTATAATTGATAGAAAATTAGAACCATTTAATAGCATAAGAGATGTGCCAAAAAGAATTAAAGAAATTTCAAAAGAAAAAATAATGGAACTTGAGGATAATCTTACTGTAAAATAACATATTTCAAAATCTTTTCAAACTTCTTCACTTATCATTGTTAATTTTGACTGGATATTAGAAAATAGACAGTAACTACTTTCTTCCCTATTATGTCATATCGAAACTAAATATTTTCTTGTCTTTTTGGTGTTTTTTTAGTAAAATAAAAACCAACAGCCATTAACTAATTACTAATTCTCTAAGTAACTAATAACTGTCATTAAGGAGGGGTCGCCTAGTGGCTTATGGCGGCGGTTTGCTAAACCGCTATACTGTTTAATCGCAGTATCGAGAGTTCAAATCTCTCCCCCTCCGTTGTCCTATTTTTTTAACTGCGGACAAACTAAGTATAAATTATTAAAGTTTTAAAAATTCACTTCGTTACTGGACCACTTCAGCCTGTTGTGGTTTTTATATCTAATGTTAACTTCTCAAAAAAATACCATAAAAGATAAAATACAGAATGTTTTCCAGATACAGTCAAATGACTGGCAAAAACTGCTTGATTTTTCTGTTTTAAATTTTCAGATAATATGTTCTGTTGCTTTCGGTACGATAGTAAGCACCTCGATGTTCGTTAACAGGGTAGGCGTGGAATACCTTCCGAATATATATATATTAAATGCGGTTGTAATACTTTTAGCTACCATTATTTATCTTGCAGTATTGGATAAAATGGATAAAGTAATACTTTTCAAAAATATAGCGATAATCTTCGGATTAATAGTTTTAATAGCGCGGGTATTAATTTATCTTAAAGTAGTCTGGATGTATTCAATACTTTATGTGGTAGCGTCTTTGATAACATGGATATTTTTTACTCAATTCTGGGCGATAGCAGTAGAAGTCTGCAATGTCCGCGAAAGCAGGAGAATATTTTCGTATATAGTCGGTGCCGGGTTATTAGGCGGAATAGTAGCGGGTTTAATTGCCCGATATAGCGTGGATTTCCTGAAAACAGATAATCTGCTTCTTGTCTGGGCGCTTTTTTTATTCTTGATTGTTCGCAGCAGCAAGAAAATATTTTCCCAACAAGAAACAAAACCTGTTGAACAAACCAAGTCCAATCCGCTAAAAGAGTTGGTTGAAACGGCGAATTATTTGTATGTTAATCGTCTGGTAAAAACAATATTAATTTGTTTTCTGTTGTATAGTACCACCGTGTATTTTCTTGATTTTCAGTTTAACAAAATAATGAATCTAACTTATCCGGACCAGGATAAATTAACCAGATTTTATGGAATTTATTCTGGTTGTTTCTATAGTGTTACTTTCCTTATCCAGATATTTTTAGCGTCAAGAATAATTAGATGGCTTGGTATTGGAAATACCATGCTCGTGTTCCCTGCTGTAATAACAGCAGGTTTTATTTCGTTAGTTGCCAGATTCGGGTATCTTTCTGCTTTATTTGCAAAATTTATAAGAGATATTATAGGTAATTCGTTAATAGATTCCTCGTATCCTGTCTTATTTACTCCAATTGATGAAAAACACAGGTCGAAAGCGTTAGCAGTTGTAGAAGGATTTATAATTCCCATAGGTACAGGATTAGCTGGTGTTTTGTTGCTGGTACTTAGAAGTGTAAATGCAATATCGCCGTCATTGTTTGGTGTTTTCTTAGGTCTTGCCTGGTTGTATTTTACATTAAAATTACGGCAAGAATATCACAATGCGTTTATTGAAAACATTATTTCCAAAACATACCATGAAGAATCCACTCCTATAGGAGACTTGATAGATCTGACAAAAGGTACAAATCTTGCGGTTCTGAGGAACGCGATGTATGATACAGACCCTAAGATATCTTTGTTTGCTATTGAAACATTAGGGAAAACAAAAGATAGAACGGCTTTGAAACCGCTCGTGGAATTATTGTCAAAACCTGGTATAGATATTGTTAAAAAAGCGACAATCATCAAAGCGTTAGGAAATATAAAAGATACATATCCGTTACTTATAATAAACAAGTACATTGAAGATATAGATGAGAGAATTAGAGCAAATGCAGTAGAAGCATTAGGTGAAATTGGCGGTTCTAATATAAAAGATTTAATAGAACCGTGTTTAAAAGATCCGAGTGCAAGAGTAAGAATAAATACAGCTACTGTTCTTTGGAAATATGGAGACCATGCAAAAGCGGCAGGGTTAATTGCAGAGATATTTTCTCATTCAGATGAAGAAAGCCGTATACGTGCCACATATTCTTTGAGTCAGATTGGAGACAGGGAGTTACTGCCGCTTTTAATAGAATCTTCATATGATAAAAGTTTTAAAGTCCGGCTTCAATCAATAGAAGGTCTCAGCAAGATTAATGACGAATGGTCAAAAGAAGCACTTATCCGTATGTTAGCAGATAAGACAAGTTCGGTTCGTATGGTCACCGCGAAAGCATTAGTAAAGATGCCGAATATTACGGATAGTCTTCTAAGTACTCTGCAGAACTCAAAAGAAAATATAATTAAAGATAAAATCATTTTAATTTTAGCGGAAAAACGGGAAGTAAAAACAATAAAAGCAGTTATAGATTATTGTGTTTCACATATAAAGTCAATATACCAGAATATAGTCTATATTCAAGGTCTTTCAACAGAGAGGAATAAAACGCCGGGAATAAATCTTTTAATTGATACTCTAAATACAAGGAATAATAGAGAAATTGAAAAGGTACTCAGGGTCATAAGTTATCTGGAAAAATCCGAGGCAATTTCTTTATCCATTAGAAGATTAAAAGATAAGAATGAAAATATTAAGGCGCAAATAATAGAAATGTTGGAGACAACTACTACGGAATATAGTAATATATTAAGACTTGCTATACCGCTTTTAGAAGATATAACTACGCAGGACAAGCTGATTATTGCTGAAAAGGAATTCAAACTTAAGCAAAAGTATTTCAGGGATATCCTTCTGGAACTTCTTAACGGAGAGGATGAGTGGTTGAAAGCTTGTGCAATTTATATTATAGGTGAAATTAAAGAAACTGATTTTGTAGAAGAAATGATTAAAGAAACGGAAAAAAAAGGTTCTACTCTTATTAGAGAAACAGTTTTGGATGCAGTCAAAAAAATTGGTTCTGTACATAAAAGAGGTTAGATATAAAAGTATTAGAATTTGCAGGGTGTTGTTATACAGGATGGTTTTTATATGTCAAGAGAAAGTAGTTTAAAAGCGTCTTTCATGGAAGGTTTTTTTACATCTATAAAATTTGGCCTTACTTTTAATTTTATAACTCCTTTTGCTTTAATTTTGGGGGCCGGTAATTTCAGCATCGGATTGCTTAATTCACTGCCGGCATTAGTTAACTCCATTATACAGCTTAAAGCTAATGAAGTCCTAAAATGGATAGGCAGCAGAGTAAAACATATAACATGGGGTATCCTTTCGGAAGCAATTTTCCTTATTCTAATAGGTTTGATTTTTCTGGTACCGAAAAGATTTCAGGTAGAAACGTACGTATTTCTTATTATAGCAAGTGACATATTTGTTTCTACAGCTGTACCTGTATGGCTAAGTTTAATCAGTGATACAGTTGAAAAGCAAAAATATGGCGAGTATTTTGCGTGGCGCGGTAAGATTCTTGGGTTTTCAACTTTGTGCAGTAGTTTTATCGCCGGATTTTTTTTGTTTATTATTCATAATAAGTTAACCGGTTTTGTTATAATATTCTTAGTTGCCGGAATACTTAGAGTTTTTTCGGCAATATGTCAAAGTAAAATGGATGATGTGCCCATAAAAACTTCCGAGAAAAAAGATTTTTCGTATTTCCAGTTTATAAGGCGTGCATCTGAAAGTAATTTTGTGAAATTTGTTTTATTTGTATCTCTGATAAACTTTACCCTGTGTCTTGCTGCTCCTTTCTTTTCAGTTTATATGCTTAAAGAACTTAATTTCAAATATTCAACATATACTATTATCATCTCGTCCGGCGCTTTAGCAGGATTACTGTTAATGCCTTTTTGGGGAAAACTTGCAGATAAATACGGTAATGTAAAAATAATTAAATCAACAGTAGTGCTTTTTCCGTTTTCAACCGCTATGTGGCTTCTTTCAAAAAATCCGGTATACCTTATAATTTTAAATGCATTTGGCGGATATCTTTGGGCGGGCTTTGCTCTTACAGTTATAAACTTTATTTTTGATGCTGCCTCACATGAAGTAAGGACTCGTTGTGCCTCATATTATAATTTTACTGTTGGATTATTTGCTGCTTTAGGTGCATTTTCAGGGGGGTGGTTGTCGACACATCTGCCATTTACTATTTTTGGTTCAAAATTGCTTGCTTTATTTTTTCTGTCAGCAGTATCTACATTTTTAGTTAATATATTGATGATTAGAAGCTTCCACGAAGTAAGAGAAGCAGAAAAAATTGAAGACAAGAAAATGATGCATATTGTTTTGGGGATAAGGCCGATATTAAGTTTGGGTGAGGAAATCTTGTATGTCAAGGGAAAGTAGTTTAAAAGTTTCTTTCATGGATGGTCTTTTTGCTTCTATAATGTTAGGTTTTACATTAAATTATATAGCTCCTTTTGCTTTACTACTGGGGGCAAGTAATTTTAGTATCGGGTTACTTAGCTCAATACCGGTGTTAATCGGTTCATTTGTCCAGATAAAATCTACTGAAGTTTTTGAATGGATGAATAACAGGGTAAAAGGTATTATGGTATTTTGTGTTTTGCAGGGAATAGCTATTGCAATATCAGGTTTTGTTTTTTTAGTCCCATTACAGTTCAGGGTAGAAACATTTCTTTTTCTTGTTGTAATAAACACAATATTCGGTTCTATAAGTGCACCTGTCTGGTTAAGTTTAATGAGTCATACAGTTGAGAAACATAAGTATGGTGTATATTTTGCATGGCGCGGTAAGGTTTTAGGATTTATAAATTTATGCGGCAGTTTTGTTGCCGGATTTTTCTTGTTTATTATTCCCAGTAAACTCGTTGGTTTTATTGTTTTGTTCTTAGTTGCAGGGATTTGCAGGGTTATTTCAGGGATATACATCGGGAAGATGGATGATTTAACTGTTAGGACTTCCGAGAAAAAGGATTTTACTTATTTCCAGTTTATCAAACGGATATCTGAAAGTAATTTTGCAAAATTTGTTTTGTTCGTATCGTTAATAAATTTTTCCGCATTTTTGGCAGCGCCGTTTTTTATCGTATATATGCTTAAAGAGCTTAAATTTACATATGCAACATATACAATAATTGTCTCGGCATCTGCACTGGCGGGGTTGTTGTTAGTGCCTTTCTGGGGAAAACTTGCAGATAAATACGGTAATGTAAAGGTGATTAAATCGTCGGCAATACTTACTCCAATTCTGCCTCTTCTCTGGATTTTTTCAAAAAATCCGGTATACCTTACTATTATAAATACGTTTGGCGGTTATGTTTGGGTTGGTTTTAATCTTGCAATTGTAAATTTTATTTTTGACGCAGCTTCACCTGAAGTGAGAGCCCGTTGTGCCGCATACTATAATTTCACTGTCGGAGTATTTGTCTTTTTAGGTGCAACTTTAGGCGGCTGGTTGGCGACGCATTTAAAATTTGAAATTTTCGGTTCAACGTTACTTACTTTATTTCTTATATCAGGCGCAGCAAGGTTACTTGTTAACGTGTTTATGCTCAAAAGTTTCCGTGAAGTAAGAGAAGCAGAAAAAATTGAAGACAGGAAAATGCTACACATCGTTTTGGGGATAACACCGGTACTGAGTTTGAGCGAAGAAATCTATAAGAAGAAGGTTTAATAACTTTCGATATTATTTGTATTTAGTTTTCATATAAAAACCATAATGGGAGGAAACATGTTAAGTACAATGGAAAAGATTCTCCATATGAAAAAGTTTCCCATATTCGGGAATCTGTCTGGTGAGGAATTACTTGCAATTTCAAAAATAACATTTGAAAAAACAGTAGAACCGGACACTGTAATATTTACCGAAGGTTCACAACAATCAGGGTTGCATATTGTTGTTTCCGGTAAAGTAGAAATTTCGAGAAGCAGCGGTGGAAATAAAATAGTTTTAGCTATATTTGGGCCGTCTGAATGTTTCGGGGAGCTGTCTTTATTTGTTGATTTACCGCATACAGCAGCAGCCAGGGCATTGGAAAAGACAGTATGTCTTCTTATAGCACAAGAGCCATTCCTTGATTTAGTTTATGAACAACCGACAGTTGCAGTAGGTATTATAAAAGTATTCTGCAGACGTTTACAAGCAACAAATGCAAGGTTATAGGAGTGGTTTGCAAAATCTTGTCAAGTAATAAGCAATATGCTATAATCACAAAAATTGTACACTGCAAGAAATTATAAGATTGAAAGATTAAAAGATTGAAAGATTAGAATCTAATCTTGCTTCTTGAATCTTACTTCTTTAATCTTGTTTCTTACATCTTGCATCTTGTTTCTTGTTGAAAAAGGAGATGATTTTATGTCTAATGACAGTATGTTTGATTTGAAAGGGAAAATAGCGGTTGTTACCGGCGGTGGTGGCGTTCTTTGCGGTGATATCGCCAAGAAGTTAGGCTCAGTAGGTGTAAAGGTAGTCGTGCTGGACTTGAAAAAAGAAGCTGCTGAAAAAGTTGCCGATGAGATTAAGAAAAAAAACGGAGAAGCTGTGGCGTTGGAATGCAACGTCCTGGAACGCGCAAGCATTGAGCAGGCATGTGCACAAATCCTAAAAATTTATGGCAAGCCTAATATTTTAATCAACGGCGCCGGAGGGAACAGTCCCAAGGCGACTACTTCCAGCGAACGGCTTTTGCCACAGGATTTAAAATCCCAGCCGGCAAACTCAAAATCTTTTTTTGACCTTGCTCCTGAAGGCGTGCAATTTGTTTTCAACTTAAATTTTTTGGGGACATTTTTGCCTACCCAGGTTTTCAGCCGTATAATGGCAGAACAGGGCGGCGGTGTAATCCTTAATATTTCTTCAATGAATGCTTTTCGCCCTCTTACTAAAATCCCGGCATATTCGGCAGCTAAGGCAGCGGTTTCGAATTTTACACAGTGGATAGCTGTGCATTTGGCATCTGTAAATATCCGGGTCAATGCTATAGCACCCGGATTTTTTATGAGTGATCAAAACCGGTTTTTGTTAACAGACGAGAAAACAGGACAACTGACAGAGAGAGGCAAGACCATTATTGCCCATACCCCTATGTCCCGTTTTGGTAATCCCGAAGATTTAGTTGGTACAATTATATGGCTATTATCTGACGCATCAAGTTTTGTAACCGGCATAGTAGTCCCCGTAGACGGCGGATTTTCCGCCTTCAGCGGTGTATAATTAAGAGACTGAAGATTAAAGATTGAAGATTCAAGATTAAAAGATTAGAATATAATCTTACTTCTTGAATCTTGATTCTTAAATCTTGTATCTTACATCTTGCATCTTGTTTCTATTTTTACATTACACTTGACACATTTCACATTTCACAATTTTTAAAGGGGGGAGTTTAAGATGGCGAAATTAAAAAATGTACTAGTGGCACAGTCGGGCGGTCCGTCGCCGGTAATTAATAATTCTCTTCGCGGGATAATTGAAACCTGCAAAAAATTTCCGGATAAATTCGGCACTATATACGCGGGTTATCACGGGATAGAAGGTATTCTCAAAGAAGAACTGCTTGATTTAAGTGCCCAGGACGAAACAGAAGTAGCTCTTTTAAGAAATACACCTGCAGCCGGTTCTATTGGTACCTGTCGTTATAAATTAAAAAAAGACCAGCAGGAAGATTTGAGACGCGTAATAGATGTTTTTAAGGCACACGATATCGGGTTTTTATTTTATATCGGCGGCAACGATTCTATGGATACAGCCCACAAG
Source organism: Elusimicrobiota bacterium (assembly GCA_028718185.1). Lineage (NCBI taxonomy): Bacteria > Pseudomonadati > Elusimicrobiota > Elusimicrobiota bacterium. The sequence goes on along the minus strand of JAQUMH010000002.1, from coordinate 179,979 downwards.
ATAAGCGTTCTGGCTCACGAAAAAGGTCTGGAACTGGTAGCTGTCGGTGTACCCAAAACAATAGATAATGATGTTGGAGATTCTGAATTTAAACTTATCGACCATACACCGGGATACGGTAGTGTTGCAAAGTACTGGACTTGTTATATCCAGAACGCTAATGAAGAAAATGCAGGTTCTTCTCCTGCTGACCCTGTATTGGTTATTCAAGCTATGGGTAGGAAAATAGGTTTTATTCCCGCAGCAGCCAGGCTGGCTGACCCAAAAAGAGAAATACCTTTACAGATTTACATGGCTGAATCAGGACTGGGTATCAAAGAAATGGCTGATAACGTTAATGACCAGTTAAAAACTGCGGGTCGTGTGATAGTGGTAGTCAGCGAAGGTTATAATGTAGGTGACCTTGGTGAAAGCAAAGACGCATTTGGTCATACTCAATTCAGCGCCAGTAAAATAACCGTTGAACAAAGTGTGGTTAATTATCTTAATAAAGCAGGACTTAAAGCACGGGGTTCAGCCCGTGGTCAGGTGCCGGGTACCGACCAACGTCACGCTATGGTCTATGCATCCAATATTGACCTTGATGAAGCTTACAGAGTAGGACAGAAAGCTGTTATGATAGCAGTTGAAGACGGCAACGGTTATATGGCTACTATTTTAAGGAAGCCAGGTTTGATATATAATGTTGAATATAGTAAGGTAGGATTAGAACTGGTTGCTAATTCAGAACGGACATTTCCCGCCAACTGGTTAGCAAAAAATAAAATTGATGTTACCGACGATTTTATTAAATACGCCCGCCCGCTAATTGGTGAAGATTGGGTAAGTATACCTCTGGTCGACGGCAGAATGCGTTTTGCCAGGTTCAAACAGATATTTGCAGACAAGAAATGCCCTGAATATATTCCACAAGGTTTCCGGAAAAAATAATAGAAATTGATATTGAAACTTATAGAAACTAAGAAATTGGTAGAAATTAATAGAAAAAGAAAATCACAATAAATTTCAATCAGTTTCTATAAGTTTCGCGAAGCAAGTTTCAAAGTTGTTTTTCACATTACACATAACACATTTCACATTTCACAAATATTAAGGAGGGTAAAAAGTCATGGTTGATGCTGCACAGGCGCTTAGAGATTTTAAACATGAGAAGAAGTTTCTGGTGGGTATTGATTCTGACGGGTGTGCTTTTGATACCATGGAAATCAAGCACAAAGAATGTTTTATCCCTAATATTATTAACGAATGGGATTTGCAGGCTGTTTCAAAATATGCCCGTGAGGCTGCGGAATTTGTAAACCTGTATTCCAAGTGGCGAGGGATTAACCGCTTCCCTGCCCTCGTTATGGTCTTTGATCTTTTAAAAGAACGTGAAGAAGTCAAAAGGCGCGGGATTAAATTACCGCAAGTCGATTCTCTCCGTAAGTGGATGGAAAAAGAAACTAAACTGGGTAACCCTGCTTTGGAAAAAGCAGTTAAAGAAACTAATGACCCTGTCCTGACAAGGACACTTAAATGGTCAAAGGAAGTTAATAATACTGTCACCAGATTCGTACGCGGCGTTCCTCCTTTCCCGTTTGTAAGGGAAAATTTGGAAGCGATGTCTAAAGTAGCTGATATAATTGTTGTCTCGGCTACTCCGGGTGAGGCGCTTGTCCGGGAATGGCAGGAGCATGGAATAGACAAATATGTTAAAGTAATAGCCGGGCAGGAGATGGGCACAAAGAAAGAACATCTTGAAATCGCAATAAAAGGGCGTTATGATAAAAACAACGTCATTATGATTGGTGATGCGCCGGGTGATATGAAAGCTGCACGGGCAAACCAGGTCCTTTTCTATCCGATTAATCCTGGTAATGAAGACGCTTCCTGGGAACGGTTATATAAAGAGTCAATGAAGAAGTTCACTGATGGCGAATATGCCGGAAAATACGAAGAGAAACTAATAGCCGAATTTGATGCATATTTACCGGACACACCGCCCTGGAAAAAGTAATAGAAAATCATTATGATAATTTTATCTGATGAAAATATACCTTTCGTTAAAGAGTCCTTTGGTACATTAGGTCAGACTATAATAATGCCCGGGCGTTCTATAACTTCCGAGATTATCAAGAAAAACCGGGTAGAAGTTCTTATTGTCCGCTCGGTAACCAAAGTGGGACCGGAGCTTCTGGATGGGAGTTTAGTCAGGTTTGTCGGGACGGCTACAATCGGTACCGACCATGTAAACATTCCATATCTAAACAAAAAAAATATAAAATTTGTCAGTGCGCCCGGTTCCAACGCCAATTCGGTGGCAGAGTATGTTATTGCCGCCCTTCTTTTTTTAGCCCAAAAAAAGAATTTCAAACTTAAAGGTAAGACTTTAGGAATTATCGGGGTTGGTAAAGTCGGCAGCAGGGTAGTAACCAAAGTTAAAGCGATGGGTATGAATGTACTTTTAAATGACCCACCTATGGCGCGAAGTACCGGTGACCGTAAATATCTCCCTTTAAAAGAACTTATGAAAGCAGATATACTTACCTTCCATGTGCCCCTGAATAAGGAAGGGCAGGATGCTACATATCATTTGGTGAACGAGGATTTTCTGGCTGCGATGAAACCGGGCAGCATACTTATAAATTCCTCGCGTGGCTCGGTGGTAGATAATAATGCTCTGAAAAGTACTTTAAAGAGTAAAAAATTATCCGCCGTCGTGCTTGATGTCTGGGAAAAGGAACCGTCTATCGACGCAGAACTTGTCAAACTCGTATCTTTAGGTACATCGCATATTGCGGGTTATTCTTATGACGGTAAAGTCAATGGCACATTTATGGTTTATGAGGAATTATGCCGATTTTTGGGAGTTCCTGTTCAATGGAATCCGGACAAAATACTTTTTGACCGTACGCGTCCGCCATTGGTTTTTAATAATGATAGTTACGATAAAGAAGGGATTGAAAGCGTGGTTGACAATCTGGTGAGTCAGATGTATAATATTCTCGAAGACGACAAAAAATTACGAAAAATTATTGAATTACCGGTAAATGAGCAAGGTCCCTATTTTGACCTCTTAAGAAAGAAATATCCGGTTCGTAGAGAATTTCAGAGTATAGACGTTAAATTATCAAGGGATGACAAAAAATTATCAGAAGTTCTGACGTCTCTGGGATTTAATATAAAATAAGCGACTTCGTCCTAAGATTACATGGATGACTAATTGTTATGAATAAACTTAAATTAACTTTTTTATTTGCATTAATTATATTGTTACTGAATTATAAACTAAAAAGTGTTGAAACTATCAGCCAAGAGAAAATAATTGTCGGGAAAACAATTGAAGCATCAGATACTATTCTTAAAGATCTATTAAAAGTTATTTCACCAGAATTAGTAAAATCGTCGGCAAATAGTAAAAGTGAAATAGGCACAAGACCAAGTGCAATTGTTGTTCAAACAGACAATGATGTACAGCCTGAATATATAGTTCAACCGGATATAATTCAACCGGCGACCCGTGATATGGACGCTTATTCTCTTTTATATCTTATTCGTAAGAATAGAAATGGAGAATTTGCGCTTGATAAAAATTTTTCTTTTAAAGTAAAACCATATAATATATTCTCATGGGAGGTATTAGATTTAAACAAAGATAATATATCTGAGGTATTTATATCTTGTGATGGCGGAGGAACAGGAGTAGATGCTGCTGCTTGTTATATAATTGATATTAAAGATAATGCATTCCTTACGTATGATTTTACATGGTTAAAAGATCCAGGTACATTTCCAACATGGGAATTTACACCTTCTAAAAACCTTGATAAAGCAAGAGAAAATATATTTATATCTTATTTTAAGAATAAATATCCTGACCGGTTTTTAACAGCAGATATGGTTAAAAATAATTTAGACAATAATAAGTATGCTGAACAAGTGTGGGTAATTGACAATAAAGGGTATATAACTAATGGAAAAGTAAAAATAAGAAAATATAAAGGGAATGTTGTTAATCCCAGTAGTCGTTTAGATGTTCTTAAAATTGGAAAGATCAATTATTATGCTATTTTCAAAGGTGGAACATGGGCTTATGATGAAGAGAACAATGAAACATATATAATCTATATTGCTAAAGATATGTACAATTGGCCGACTACATTAGTAAGCGATAATAAATATCTTTGGATTGGTACAAGAGGAGATGGAATAATTAGGTATAATGTAAAGGAGCAAGTATTAAAACATTATCCTGAATTTAATAATGTAGAGAAGTTAAAAATAAAGAATGATAAAATGTTGATAAAGGGAGAAGATGTTAAGTTAAAAGAATATGAAATAGAAAAAGATTTAGGATATTTCAAAAAATAGAATTTATAATAATGTTAGGAGTTATATTATCGTGGTTATCGGAAAAGGGTACGAAAACAGATTTTTAGCGGAAGAAGAAATAGCCAGTTTAATGGCTGATTCTGTGGAATCCGCCGGTCTTGACGGCCAAAAAGTACTGGTTATTATTCCTGACCATACACGAACTGCGCCTATAGGACAGATGTTTAAGATACTTTATAGATTACTCGCCCACCGGGCAGCAACACTTGATTTTTTAATAGCCCTGGGTACTCATCCGCCTATGACTGACGAGCAAATTTACCAAAGAGTAGAGATAACTGCTGAAGAACATAAACAAAAATATCCAAAAGTCCGGTTTTTCAATCATCTTTGGAAAGAACCGGATGCGCTTACCCTGATAGGAACCATACCGCAGGAAACAATTTCTCAAATTACTGATAATAAATTTAAAATGCCGGTCAAAATAGTTGTTAATCGCAAGGTGCTTGATTATGACCATTTGTTAATTATTGGACCTGTTTTTCCGCACGAAGTGGTAGGTTTTTCCGGGGGTAATAAGTATATATTCCCTGGTATTGCAGGTCAGGAAATTATCGATTTTTTTCATTGGTTAGGAGCGATAATTACAAACCCCATGATAAACGGGCATAAAAGTACGCCGGTACGCCAGGTGATTGATTGTGCGGTTTCGCATTTGAAAGTGAAACGCAGCGCTTTTTGTCTGGTGGTTAAAGGCGAGGAGCTTGCCGGTTTATATTATGGTTCTCCTGAAGAAGCATGGTCTTCTGCCGCTGACCTCTCCGATAAATTGCATATTATATATAAAGACAAACCTTTTAATACCGTTCTTTCCTGTGCGCCGAAAATGTATGATGATGTGTGGACGGCAGGTAAATGCATGTATAAATTAGAACCGGTGGTTGCGGAGGGCGGCACCCTGATAATTTATGCTCCGCATATTAATGAAATAAGTTACAGCCATGGTAAGATTATTGACAAAGTGGGTTATCATACCCGCGATTATTTTGTAAAACAATGGGATGATTTCAAACATTTTCCGTGGGGTGTTTTGGCTCATTCTACTCACGTCAAAGGCATAGGCAGTTTTGAAAACGGGATAGAAAAACCCAGAGTTAATGTAGTCCTGGCGACAGGAATACCTGAAGAACGATGCCGTAAAGTGAATTTGGGATATATGAATCCGGATAAGATAAAAATAGAAGATTATAAAGATAAAGAAGACAAGGGAATTTTGCTCGTCCCCAAAGCCGGCGAGATTCTTTATCGGTTGAAAAGTTAGAATAAAAAAGTACTTGACAAAACAATTAAACTATGTTATACTTTGTTTAACGGGAGGAAAATATGGAAACAAAAGTTAAACTTATTGGGGTTAAAATGCCGGTAAAGCTTGCTTGTTTACTTGAAGACATCGCTGAAAAGCAATATAAATCAGTTTCAACTTTAATCAGAGAGATGGTGGTAGAATATATTGAAGATGAGCTTAGTTTAAAATCGTGGGATCTGATTGAAAAAGGACGAAAAGAGTACAGGGAAGGCAAATATACTCCATGGAGAAAAGTGCTTAATGGATAAATTTACAGTCCTTTTATCTTCACAGGCGAAGAAATATTGTGAAAAAGTTGATAAAAAAACGCAAGATTTATTAAGGGATTGTTTTCTGCATATTGAAGATAATCCTTTTTATCATCCTGGTGGTAGAATAAAAAGAATTCATGGGCAAAACTTATACCGATTTCGCATAGGCAACTTAAGAATTATCTATGAAATAAATGAATTAAAGAAAGAAGTCCCGATTCACTTGATTGGTCCCAGAGGGGATATTTATAAAAAAATATGAGGAGGTTTGAGCAATGGACAAAGCGGATATTGGTTTGATTGGTTTGGCAGTAATGGGTGAAAATCTGGTGCTTAACATAGAAAGCAAAGGTTTTACGGTGGCTGTTTATAATCGCACACTGGAGAAGGTAGACAAGTTTGTTCAGGGACGGGCTAAAGGTAAAAACATTATAGGTACACATTCTATTAAAGAGCTGATAGATTCTCTTAAAAGACCGCGTAAAGTTATGCTAATGGTTAAGGCCGGTGCTGCTGTAGATTCGTTTATTGACCAGGTAGCTTCTGTAATGGAAAAAGGTGATATTATTATTGATGGCGGAAATTCTCATTTTCCCGATACTATTCGTAGGACAAAAGAGTGTGAGGCAAAAGGTTTGCTGTATATTGGCACTGGAGTCTCCGGCGGAGAAGAAGGCGCGCTTAAAGGTCCCAGCATTATGCCCGGCGGTTCCCCGGAAGCGTGGCAGTATGTCAAACCGATATTTCAGAAAATATGTGCTAAAACAGAAAAAGGTGAACCCTGCTGTGAATGGGTAGGCGAAAACGGTGCAGGTCATTTTGTCAAGATGGTCCATAACGGTATTGAATACGGCGATATGCAGATGATTTGCGAGACCTACCAAATAATGAAAGAAGGGCTTGGTTTGACCAACAAAAAAATGCATAAAGTTTTTACCGAATGGAATAAAGGCGAGCTTGATTCATATCTTATTGAAATAACCAGAGATATTCTCGGTTATAAAGATGAGGATGGTAATGAGGTGATTGACCTTATTCTTGATACTGCAGGGCAGAAAGGTACCGGCAAATGGACATCTATAGAAGCGTTAAATTTAGGCCAGCCGTTAACTCTTATAGGCGAGGCTGTTTTTGCCAGGTGTTTATCGGCGTTAAAAGACGAGAGAGTAAATGCTTCAAAGATATTATCCGGTCCGAACGAAAAGTACAAAGGTGGTAAAAAGACCTTTGTTGACGACCTCCGTCAGGCATTGTACGCTTCCAAGATTATCAGTTACGCCCAGGGTTATCAGCTTATGCGTGCGGCTGCAGTTGAATACAAGTGGAACTTGAATTACGGCGGTATTGCATTGATGTGGCGCGGAGGTTGTATTATCCGTTCAGCTTTCCTGGGCAAAATCAAAGAAGCGTTTGATAGAAATCCGAAACTTGAAAATCTGTTATTAGACCCGTTCTTTAAAGATATTGTGGAAAAGGCACAACCGTCGTGGAGAAAAGTTATAACCACAGCTGTTAAATTAGGTGTACCTGTGCCTGCAATGTGTACCGCGCTGAACTTTTTTGACGGTTATCGCAGTAAGCGGCTGCCGGCAAACCTGCTCCAGGCACAACGTGATTATTTCGGCGCTCACACTTACGAAAGAGTGGACAAACCCAGAGGCGAATTCTTTCATACCAACTGGACCGGTGAAGGCGGAGATACAGTAGCAACAACTTATAAGGCATAAGGTATTGTATAACACTTTACACATTACGCAATTGTTTGAAAGAGGGAGAAGAAATGGAAAAAAATTGGAATGATTTTATGAAAGTGGGGGTAATACATTTCATGGCATATCCCCAGACGATGAAAGGCGAAGGGCAGATATTGGAAACTTTGAAGAAAATTTGTGACGATGGTTTCTTTACTGCTGTTGAGATTTCGTGGATTAAGGACGATAAAACCAGGGAAAGCGTAAAACAGTTGTTGAAAAGCAGTGGTTTGGCGGTTGCATATGGTGCTCAACCGCGACTCTTGGTAAATAAGTTTAACTTGAGTGCTCTGGATAAAGTGGAACGTCAAAAAGCAATAGATGAAGTAAAAAGAGGTATAGATGAAGCATCCTATTTAGGAGCAGTAGGTGTAGCTGTTCTTTCCGGTGCTGACCCTGGAGAAGCAGATAGAGATAAGGCAAAAAAACTTCTTGTAGATTCATTAAAATATCTTTCCAAATATGCCAAAAAAAAGAAATTGAATTTTGAGCTTGAATCATTTGACAGGGATATAGATAAAAAAAGTTTAATTGGTCCATCCAAGGAAGCCGTAGAAATTGCTAAAGAAGTGAGAAAAGAATGTGATAATTTCGGATTGGTGCTTGATTTATCGCATTTTCCAATCCAGTTTGAAACAACAAAAGACGCTTTGACCAATGCCGCAGATTATTTAACTCATATGCATATGGGCAACTGTGTTTTTAAAGACAAGAACCATCCTGCTTACGGTGACCAGCATCCCAGGTTTGGAATTGAAGGTGGAGAAAATGGTGTAGAGGAATTAAGGGAATTTTTAAAAGTACTTTTTGATATCGGTTTTTTCAGTAAAGGAACAAAACCAATAGTGAGTTTTGAAGTGAAACCGCTTTCAAATGAAACAAGCGAGTCAGTTATTGAAAATGCCAAGCAGACATTCAAAGAAGCCTGGGCGAAATTATAAGTGGTTTTTATGATTTTTTCAATGAAAACTATAGGTGATTATGTTAAAAAAGATTAAAATCACTGCAGGGAAAGTGGAAATGCAGGCGGAATTAAATGATTCTCAGACTGCAGGAACTATATATGACGCTCTACCCATTAAAGCGAAAGCGAATACGTGGGGAGACGAAATATATTTTGCTATTCCGGTTTCTTGTGATGAGGAAGATGCTAAAGAAATTGTAGATTTAGGAACAATCGCGTATTGGTTCCCCGGCAAAGCGTTCTGTATTTTTTTTGGCAGGACACCGGCAAGTCAAGGTGACGAAATCAGACCTGCCAGCGCAGTAAATATTTTAGGAAAAATAATAGGCGACCCGACAGTATTTAAAAAAGTCAAGAGTGGTACGTTAGTAGTTATTGAAAAAGTTATGTAGATCCGCCACTAAAGCGTTGGCGGATTACCCTTTATTTATTCTGTGTAGGAGGGTAAAAGGAGAGGGTAAAAATGAAAGGCTATGTTGATCTTCAGTTAGGCGGTTATAAAGGAATAGATTATTCATCAGATGCCCTTACAATAGAAAATTTTAGAAAAACAATTGATGAAATGGTTTCAATCGGCACTGAGATATTTTTACCTACTATTATAACTAATTCTCCTGATATATATGAGAAGAACATACCTATTATATTGAAAGTGATGAAGGAAAAGAAATATAAAAGACATATTCCCGGTTTTCACCTTGAAGGGCCCTTTATTTCAAAAAAAGACGGTGCTGTAGGAGCGCATAATAAAAAGTATGTCAGACCAATTAATAAAAATGATGTCGATTGGTTGTTTGGTTTATGTGAAAATAAAATATCCATTCTTACAATCGCTCCTGAAGGCAAGAATACACCCAAAATGATTGAATATATAAAAAAGAAATATAATTGCGTCATTTCGCTGGGTCATCATTTAGCGACAACAAAAGAAATCCAATTAGCGGTTAAAGCTGGAGCTACTGCCTGTACTCATCTTGGTAACGGTATACCTGCAATGCTTCCAAGACATCCCAACCAAATCTGGGACCAAATGTCCGAAGACAAACTTACTGCGATGTTTATTGGCGACGGGAACCACCTGCCGCTGTCTTTTATAAAGACGTTAATCAAGGCAAAAGGTATTGATAATTGTATATGTATCAGCGACCAGGCACCGATTGCCGGTCTGCCTGTAGGTAAATATAAAACATCAGGAAATAATGTTATACTGAAAAAAGACGGTTCAATTCATTCTTTCGACAGTAATACATTATGCGGTTCTTCTAAAACCATAACTCAATGTATAAAGTATCTCAGGAGCACAGGTGAATTTACAGAAAAAGAACTGTTATGTCTATGTTACCACAACCCTCTTAAACTAATAGGTTTGAATTAATTATATAATTACACGTAGGGGTGGGCTTGCCCACCCGATGGTATGAATGTAACGTAGTAGATTGCCCTTGGCAATCAGAAGTATATGAAGTAGTTGCAAAGCTCGCTTTGCAGATATAAAGATATTGTAGGGGTGGGCTTGCCCACCCGATGGTATGAATATAACGTAGTAGATTGCCCTTGGCAATCAGAAGTATAAAAAGTAGTTGCAAAGCTTGCTTTGCATATTTGAAATTAATTACTGAATATTCTAGATTTAAGATTAAGGTTGAACAAGGTATTTTATAGTTAGAATCTAATCTTACTTCTTGAATCTTACATCTTGCATTTGGTTTCTTGTTATTTAATGAAGAGGGAGGAACAAATGTTTTTGAATCAAACCCGTAAGTGTCCCAGGAAATCCCAAGGGAAAAGTATCTGCACCAAAACGCTTAATTTATTTTCTTTCCTGCTTGTAGTTATCTTAACTGCCTGCTCGGTTGAAAATACTAAAGTACTTAAAATAGGTACCGACGCAACATACCCGCCATTCGAGACAGTAGCCGGTGAAGGCAAGGTAGTCGGGTTTGATATTGACTTAATGACAGCGATAGCCAAAGAAATAGGTAAAGAACCGCAATTTATTGTTGTTCCGTTTGACGGGATTATTTCCGGGTTAAAACAGAGAAAGTATGATGCTGTGATTTCCGCAATGACAATAACTGAAGACCGGGCAAAAGAAGTTAGTTTTTCAAAACCATATTATTTAGCCGGTCAGTCAATAGCAGTTAGTAAAGACGAACAAAATATTAAGGGGTTGGAAGGACTAGTTGGTAAACGGATAGGTGTCCAGTTAGGAACCACAGGTGAAATGGAAGCAAAAAAAATAAAAAATGCTAAAGTTGTAAGCTTTGATAATATAAGCGCCGCGTTTTTAGATTTAGAAAATAAAAAACTTGACGCTATAATAAATGATGTGCCTACAAACAAGTCGATAATTATTACAAGACCCGGTAAATTTAAAACTGTAGGTAAATTACTTACAAAAGAATATTATGGTATAGCTATAAGAAAAGATAATAAAGAACTGCTTGATAAAGTAAATTCCGCAATAGCTAAACTTGAGAAAACAGGTGATTTAAAAAAACTTGAAATCAAGTGGCAAATAGGTGGTAAATGATAAATTTTTTTGTAAGAGAATTTGCAATATATTGGAAAATATTAAAATTTCTCTTACCTGTTGTCCCGATAACATTAAAGATAACGATATTATCCTTTTTAATAGCGGTTATTTTGGGAATCATTATCGCGCTGGTAAGGACGTCTCACAGTCCCTTACTTAGAAAGACAGCGATGGCGTATATTGATATGATTCGTGGAATACCGCTTTTAGTTCAGATATTTTTTATATATTTTGGGCTTGGCAAATTATTTAATCTTTCTCAATTTCCTGCCGGTATTATTGCAATAAGCATATGTTATAGCGCATATTTAGGCGAAATATTCAGGTCCGGAATAGAAGCAATACCTAAAGGGCAATATGATGCGTGTAAATCACTGGGTATGAATGCTATCCAGACAATGAGATATGTGGTACTCCCGCAAGCATTTCGAGTAGTTATACCTCCGGTAGCAAATGAATTTATCGCTTGCCTGAAAGATAGTTCCCTGGTTTCAATAATTGGTTTAAGAGAACTTACCAGGGCAGGCAGGGAATTCTATACACAATATTTTGTTGATTTTGAAACCTGGTTTATGGTTGGAATGGTATACCTTGCCATGGTAGTGATTTTAACAAAAGTAGTATCTTTAATAGAAAAGAAATACAAAATAGTGAAATAATATTGTAATCCGAATAATAAAGTTGATTAAGTCCCGATACTCTAATAATTGTAGTCGCACGCCCTAGGCGTGCTTTATGTGCTGTAATAGTTGTAGTTGTACACCCTCGGCGTGCTTTATATGCTGTAATAATTGTAGTTGCACGCCCTCGGCGTGCCATATGTACCTTTTCAGCGAAGAGCAGTGAAATAAAAAAATGATATCAGTAATCAAAGTTTCAAAATATTTTGGTAAAATCAATATTTTAAAAGAAGTGTCCTTTAGCGTTCTAAAAGGACAGGTCTTCGTTATAATAGGTCCGAGCGGTTCCGGGAAAACCACGCTATTAAGATGTCTTAATAGGCTGGAAGTCCCGGATGAGGGCGAAATAATAATAGATAAAATTCCGGTAACAAAAGCCAACCTTTTTGAAATAAGAAAAGAAGTCGGGATGGTATTCCAGGATTTTAATTTGTTCCCGCATTTAACAGTTTTAGAAAATATTACGATTTCCCAGGAAATAGTCAGGAAAAAAAGCCAAAGTGAATCTGAAAACACAGCAAAAGATTTATTGAAAAAAGTCGGGCTATTGGAAAAAGCAGGAAATTATCCCTACCAGCTTTCAGGCGGACAACAGCAAAGAGTGGCGATTGCCAGAGCATTAGCATTGAACCCCAAAGTAATGTTATTTGACGAACCCACCTCAGCGCTGGACCCTGAAATGTCAAACGATGTCCTTGACGTTATGAGAAAACTCGCAAAAGAAGGAATGACAATGGTAGTTGTTTCCCACGAGATGGGTTTTGTAAAGGAAATTTCCGATACAATAATCCTCCTTGATAAAGGCGAAATCATCGAAAGAGGCACAGCACAAGAAATATTCTTTTCCCCAAACAAAGAAAGAACAAGAAAATTCCTCAGCAAAGTCCTGGACGTAGGCAAACACACCGATAAGAGTAAGCAGTAAGACCATTAAAAAAATCCTTATCCACATGTCAAACAATTGTAGTTGCCAAGCTTCTTTGCATTATCAAAGTAATATGTCATTTCCGTGTGTTCCTATCGGGAATCAATAGATGTGGCGAAGTAAATATTCTGGACTTAATTTCTCGCAGTGGAAAAAAGTCATAAAAAAGTGGCATTAGGTCATTGACAGAATAATTGCAGTTTAGTAAAATTAACACACGCAGCTCGGAGCACTTGCACCGGATGAGAACATGATCCCGCAGTATCAAGAGAAACACAATCTTGATAACAAATTCTATAAATAAAAATCGGGTTAGTGCTCGGAGGTCGGCTCTACTGAAACGACCGAGAACACAATCCCGATAACAAATTTCGTAAATAAAAATCGGGATAATAAATAAATAGTTGTTAATTAATTATATCGATAATTGCACAATAATATATACAAATAGCCCCTTGTCAAATCATTTAGGAATGTAACCATAAAATAATATAATCAAACGAGCATCTGGCAAGTAGTGTTGATAATTGCATAAAAAAGTTTGCAAGATAATAAAAATACTTGACAAAATAAGTATAATTGATACAATATGTTACCTGACTAAAGAACCTACTAAAATATTTTTAAAGGAGGAACAAAAGATGTTTAAAGAATTATTTCAATCAAACAAGATAAGGAAGAGTTTTTTTGCGAATCAAACAGAGAGAAAGATACCTGTTTTTTTATGTGTGGCAATTTGTGTTTTTGTATTTTTGTCTTTTCAATTTGTGTTTAGTGAAGTACCCGAATTAATAAGCGTACAAGGAAGATTGACAGATGCAAGTGGTGTAAATAAGCCAGATGGACTTTATACACTTAATTTTGCTATATTTAATAGTGCAACTGGTGGTAGCATCAGATGGGGAACAGAGGCACATACCAATGTAATTGTAAAAAATGGTATTTTTCAGTTGTTTTTAGGTGAAGGAGTTACTGGGATAAAAAATATTTTTAGTGAAAATAATCTATGGTTAGAAATTACGGTTATAAAAGATGGGGTACCAGAAGTCCTAATTCCTAGACAGCGGTTAGTTAGTGTGGGATATGCTTTTAAGGCAGAGATAGCAGATGATGTAAAAGATGGTTCTATTACTAATTCAAAAATAAATAGTGAGTTAAAAACTGGAACTTCAATAGGGTATGGTTTAATTCCACGAGGATGTATTGTAATGTGGTCTGGTACCATAGCAAATATTCCTACTGGTTGGCATTTATGTGATGGAACAAATGGCACACCAAATTTAATGGATAGATTTATAGTAGGTGCAGGTATGGTATATACTCCTAATACATCGGGAGGTTCTTCAACTATAGCTGCTCATACACATACAGCAACGGGATCAACATCAACTGATGGTTTACATTTTCATACTGCTAATGCCATTATGGCTGGTAGCCATAAGCATATTTTGCCTTTTTCTCATGCTGGGACAGGTTTTTCTTGGACGGGTGATGATTGGGGAAATGATGGGACAGAACATGGTGCTGGATTTATATTTGGTAATGCAGGTAATATGGGTGGTAGAGACTACAGTTCTCCTCCCGTGAATAGTAACAATGGTACTCCGGCAGCAGATCATACTCATATAATTACTGTGGCTGGTTCTGGTGGTCATAGTCATACTGTGAGTTTAACTAATAGTAGTGGTGGTGGCAGTAGTATAATACCGCCATATTATGCATTGTGTTATATAATGAAATTATAAGGAAAATATAAAAAATGGAAAGTAAAAAATTATGTGCTTTTTTCATTGTTGTATGTGTTTTTTTATTTACCCCTATATTTTATGTTTATGGAGTTGGTGCTGATGGGGAAGAAGAAATTAAAACTGGCGAAAAAGAACTGAAAGAACTTCACAAGAGGTTGAATAAAAAAAAAGATAAAGATGTTGATATTTACTACCGTAAAGAAATAATTACTAAAGAACCGAAAAAAGAAGAGTATCTGGAATATTTACTTGTAGAATTGAAAAAATCATTAGAGAAAGGCAAGAAGTGGGGTAAAATAAGAAGGGTAGAAGGAAAGTTAGTTGAAATAGATAAGGGGTCAGTTCATAAAGTTCGTGAAAGAGATGTTTATATTGTTTATGATTCCAGTATGAACTACAAGGGCAAAGTAGAGATAGAAGCAATCGCTGATGCGATATCAATAGGTGAGCTATATGAGACAAAGATAAAAATAGAACCTGGAGATACAATTAAATTTCGTGGACAGAGGAGACGGTTGGAAATTGGTTTGATAAATGGATTTAGTGACTATTATAAAGATGTAAGATATTTAGGGTTTGGAATGATATGGAAATATAATCTTAGAGGTGGATTGGGTTTTGAAAGTGTTATAACAGATTTCAGCCGATTTAAAAGAGAGTCAATTTACAGTGAAGGAATGAGAGAAGATAAAGAAGAAAGAGAGCATATAAATTATACGGTGGGAATAAGAAAATACTTTTATTATCCAGCGAGAATATCACCATATTTAGGTTTAGGTGGAAGTTATATAACAGGTGTATATAAATATGCTATTCACTATTATATTTTTAACAATGGCAATCCAGATAAAAATATACAAAAAGATATATTAAAAATCTGTCCCTATTACTTATTAGGGATACAGCTTATTCCGACAGAACAATTACATATTGAATTAGATGTAAGATATTTTTATGGACCAAGACTTAATGTAGAGCCAGAACCAATAAAAATTCGACCAATTATTTATTGTTCTTCAGTTTCTTTCACTTGGTGATTATAACGATGATAAATGTCTACAGGAGTAACCTTTTTGACCAACAGACAAGTTAGGGGGATATTACAAAGATGAAGTGTAATATGTAAAATAAATAATAAGGATAGAAATTCTATGAAAAAAATAGGTTTAGTAATATTAATTTTTATAAGTTTGATATCTATTATTGTATTTGCCGAAACGGTTACAAAAACAGTGAATGTGCAATATTTTTTTCCAAAAATTGCTACTTGGTTTACTGTCCCTAATTGGTTTTATTATTGGAAAGAGGGGGGTGTCGTACCTGATATGAGTCAATTTACATATGGATGTTCTGGTTATGGTGAGTTTATATCTCCTAGTACTCTTCGACTTGGTGCGGATGCATCAGAAGAACATTATCCTACTAAATACACTATAGGAGGAGTTACTTTTGGAGGAGCAAAAGGGATAGATTGTGCTGCTGAAGTATGTGCTCATGAACTTTATCATAAGTGGGTATATGATCAATGGCAAGGGGCATGGGCAGGGAAAGTTGATACTGATGGGGATGAACTTCCTGATGATTATGAGACTACAGTTTCTGGTACAAATCCCCAAAATCCAGATACTTACGATGTTAAAGGAATAAGAAATAATTCTGATTATTATTGGTATGGAGATCAAGAATTTATGTGCATGAAGGCTGGAAATGGAAAGAAAGGAGTTGCTTCAAAAGATTGGGCTGATCCAGGTAAACAGTCCACTCATACAACAATATGGTAATTTATAGGAGTAGAATCTTATGAAAAAATATTTTATTTTCCCGCTCTTTTTTTATGCATTGCTATCATTATCAAAAGGAATATGTTTGGCGGATATGCTTGAGAAAAAACCTATAATTATTCCTAAAGAAATGAAAGAAATCACGACAATTTTAAAATTAACTCCATACTTAGATAGTCCTGACGAAAGATTAAGAGAAGCTGCAGTAATGAGATTAGGAGAAATAGGAGGAGGAGAGGTAGTAAAGTTGTTAGTTGAAATTTTTAAAAAAGAGCCTTATAGAATAGGGATGGAATTTCCTGAAGGAGTAAAAGAGGCGGTGCTGACTGCCTTGGGAAAAATTAAAAGTGAAGAGGCTAAAAGGGAATTGTTGATAATACTCGATGATTATATAAAATCTGGACCTAAATATAAAGGAAGGTCTCCTTATATTCATGATTTACAATATTATAGGATTGTAAGAATAACAATGGAATCTTTAAGTAATTGGAAAGATAATGAGACTTTAAATATTTTTTTTAATATTTTAAATGATGACAAATTATTTTATGGCATTCGTGAATATGCTTATAAAAATTATCTAAAGTTAGATATGCACAAGAAAGGAATAATTACCATGAAAGAAAGATGTAATTACTTAACGGGCATTTTAACAGGTAGTGGTCATGGTTCGGATGCTTGGATTAGAGGAAAATCTGGTGTTAAAACTCTGGATGCTATCAAAAATGGAGCAATAGAGGATTATTTTATTTGGGATGAAAGAAAACTTGTTTTACCATATCTGGAAGATGTTTTTAGAAATTTACCAAAAGTTGATTTTAAGCGAAAGGAATCTATTCGTCAAATTATAAAAAGGATTGAAGTAGAAAAGAAAGATAGTGAATATAAAGTAAATGAATAAAAAAGTCCATACAGTCAATGTTTTTAAGGATTATCAAATGTTAAAAAGGAAAATTATTATAATGTTTTTATTCAGTGTAGGAATTTTTGCATTTTTTGTTAGTGAAGTTGAATCTGCTCCTACATTAGATATACTAATTCCGACTGCAAATGAAAAAATTACGTTACTTAATGTTTCAGTGAAAGGGAAGGTAACACCATCGGCAGGGTTGATTGGAAAAATTAATTGGGAAACAACGGTAGGGCAAACTTGCACGACATCTGCTAATTCTGATGAAGATGGTAATATACTTATAAGTCCATTCCCTGCAAGTAATAGTTCTTTCGGAAACAACACAGTAAAAGCAACTGCTGACATAGACACAACCCCACCCGTAATAACAAACCTAATACCAATATCTTGGTCATACACGAATAATAGAAGACCACCAATATCAGCAACTTATTCAGATGTTGGTAGTGGAATAGATACAGCAAACACAATACTGAAACTTAATAGCAACACGATGCCAGCAACTATTGGGGCAAATTCAGTAAGTTACACACCAACGAGTGATTTACCTGAAGGATTAAACTGGGTTGATTTAATTGTAAAAGACAAAGCAGGTAATACTACGACAAGAAGTTGGTCTTTTTATACAGATTATACAGTACCGACAGGAAGTATAGTGTTAAGAGATATAATAACACTTCGTGAAGATTGGTGTTTCGGAACTGTATATGTTTGTCCTTCTGCGTCAGATAATTCAAGCGGAGTTGCACAGTTAAGATTTTCTAATGACAATATAAGTTGGTCAAGTTGGGAGAATTATAGTTCTGGTGGTATTTATAGTTGGTTACTTTCCGTGGGAGATGGTGTAAAGACAGTTTATACGCAGTTTAAAGATGGTGCTGGAAATGTATCAGGAAGTGTATCTGATACAATTTCTAAAGATTCTACACCACCCCCAATGACAACAGACCCGAGTAAAAAAGCACCAACGGTTGTTTCATCGTATTCCAATTCAAGCATTATAAATATCAATTGGTCAAGTGATTTTGCTTCAGACCCTGAGAGTGGTATATGGGATTTCAATTTAGAAGTGGTTCGTGATGATGGATATGTTCATTTCAGTCAGAATGTAGGTAATGTTACAAATTATAATGTTCCCAATTGTGAGCATGGACGTTTATATCGTGCAAGAGTAAAAGCGAGAAACAATGCAGGACTTTACAGTAGTTGGGGAGATTACAGTCCTTGGATTACTGTTGATTTAACCCCACCACAAGTTCAATCTATTGAAGATGGAAATTATACAAACAATAATGGACAACTTTCTTGTAGTTGGAGTTTTGTAGATCCAGAGTCAGGTGTAACCCAATACTGGTATGCTATAGGAACAACACAATATCCGAATATTGGATGGAATAATATTATTTCTTTAACATCAGCAGGAATAGTTAATAATGTAATCAGGACATTTGCTCCACCTTTATCTGACGGTATTTATTATTTTACTGCAAAAGCAAGAAATGGTGCTGGTTCTGAGTCGCTGGTTAGCAGTGATGGAATAATAGTAGATGCTACGCCACCGGCTGCACCAATAAATTTAGTCGGCGATGGTTCAAACCCATCACCCTGGAAGAATACAACAAGTTATACAATATCCTGGTCAATTCCATCTGATTTATCAGGGATAGCAGGAGCTTATTATAAGTTGGGTTCTGCACCACAGAATAATATTGATGGGACATATACCACATCTAAACCATTTAATGTAACAGTGTCTCAAGAAGGATCAACACCTCTTTATGTCTGGCTTAAAGATAATGCTGGGAATATTGATAATAATAACAGTTCTACGGTAATGTTAAGATACGATATAATTCCACCTGTAAGTGTAATAAGTCAACCAGAACCTAATAGTTGGCATAGTGGAATGGTTACAATATCAGGGACAGCGCAGGATTATGGAACTGAACCATCACAACTTAAAAAGTATACATTAAGTTATTGTTCAACTGGTTGGACAGAAATTACACAATCAAATATTCCAGTGGTAAATGGTCAATTGGCTGCATGGGACACAACTGCTGTCTTACCTAATGCTAATGGTGAAACATACACTATAAAATTATTGACAGAAGATAATGCATCAAATACCTCACAGGCAACTGTAGATATAAAAATTGATAACACACCACCTGTAATATCTAACTTAAAAGTAACAAATGTAACTAATAATAGTGCTACTATCAGTTGGACTACTGATGACCCGTCTGATACTCGTATAAGATATAATTCAACATTACCTCTTGGTGAACCAATAGTGATTTCTTCTGAATATACAATTAATCATACGGTAGAAATAAGCAATCTCTCTGCACCCGGTAAGAATTATTATATGGTTAAGTCGGTAAACCAAGCAGGACTTTCTAATTCAGTAACAGATAATTTTGATACATTGTTTGATGCAAGTATTTCACCACAAATGTTTCCAGGTGTGGATGTAGTTTCAGGTATAGTAACTATCCAACCATATATAACTAATAATAGTATTGTTTCTTGTAAATTATTAATTAACGAAGTTTTAACGGACACAAAGTTTACACCTTTTACTTTTACATTTGATACTAAACAATTAAGTGACGGTTCATATAATCTAACAGTTATTGCTGTTGAGAATACTGGACTTGAATTTAGGTCTGAAAATTGGATGATAGTAAACAATGCTGGTAAGGATTTATTTGTAAGTAATGTCATGTGTATGGGTGGAGGTGAAAGTCAGCCATCTATGCCTAATGGATATGTGATTAATAATGCTGTAGGTCAGGCAATAGCTGGTGTTTCAAATCCCGCTAATACCGTTGCAAATTTAGGTTCTTATAATTTTAATTTTACTCAAGGTTCAGATTTATATATCAAAAAAGAACTTATAGATATTTCTAGAAAAGAAGGTCCTGGAGTTGATGAGGTTACATTAAGTATAACAGCAAATGTTAATAATATAGGTGGTGCTGAGTCAAAAAATGTTAGAGTAAGATTTTTTGAAGGTAGTTCACCTAACCTAATACAAATTGGTAGCGACCAATTTATTAATGAAATATCCGGGTTTGGTAGTGGAGTGACAATGGTGCAAAAAGTTGTTTCAGTAACTGAAACCCCACAAACATATTTGTTTACAGTAAGAGTTGACCCAAATAGTGAAATTCCTGAATTAGAAGAGGGAAATAACGAGGCACAAAGGTCAATTACTTTATATCACGACGTAAATAGTGTAATTATTTCTGTTATTGATCAGCCTGTAAGTGATTTTTCTAAAATATATTTAATTTTCAGTAAATTAGCCGTATTGAATTCTAATGGAGAATGGATTGATTTTAATATCACACAACCAGTAATTGACTTACAACCGACTCAAGAAGTACAAGTTCCTGTAGCTGTTGGAGTAAATATCTTACCACCAGGAACTTATAATGGACTTAAGGCAACAATAAAAAATGTATTAGGAGTTGATAAAATTACAAAAGGAATTATACCTTTGAATTTATTAAGTAGTGAAGTAAATATAAATCAAAATTTTATAGTTAAAAAAGATGAAGTGTTATTGTCTGTAATTGACTTTGATTTAGGAGCATCTATTACACATACAGAATCAGGATATAATTTTCTTCCTACCATATCCAATCTTATTGAAGAACATCATTCTTTTGAAATTAATATTGATTCATCTGTTGTAGTAGCGGGACCGGGACAAACTGGGAAATTTAATATTAATATTGAAAATACAGGTAATGTCCAGGATATTTATAAATTAAAATTAATGACTAATACAAATGAAAAATTTATGTCTATTGTATCAAGTATTACAATTCCAGCACAAAATAAAAAGACAGTGGAATTGCTTTTTAATATTCCAACTGATATAACATTATTAGATTCTGCCAGTTCTTATTTTAATATTCAAGTAACACCTGATTTTCCAGACACGGTAAGTAAATATATTCCGATATCGTATAGTAAACTTGTAAATGGAACATTAGTTGTAGATAATACACCACCTAAAATTACTTTGATTTCGCCTGTTGGTAGTGAAAGGTTTGTTGCTAATATTTCTACAATAGTGATAAATTATATAGTTACTGATAACCTTGACCCATCGCCGACGTATTATGCATATTTAACTGACTTGGAAGAAGGGACGACAATACAAGTGAATAATGGGCAAACAATTGAGCCACTATCAATTGATGATGGATTTTGGACATTGACCGTTGAGGCAACTGATTGGGTTGGGAATCATTTGTCTTCTACAACAGCAAAGTTTGAAGTGATTAGCGATACAACACCGCCAGTAGTAACAGATATAGTATCCGGAAATATAACCTGGAATTCCACAGTAATAAATTGGATAACCAATGAACCAAGCGATTCGCAGGTAGAGTACGGACTAACGACATTATATGGTAACTCAACAGTGTTAAGTACAGCTAAGGTAACAAATCATAACGTTAATATAACAGGATTATCACCTGGTACGGTATATCATTATAGGGTAAGCAGCAGAGATGAATCAGGTAATCTTACAATAAGCGAAGACAATACATTTACAAGCGATACAAATTTCATAAGTAATCATAGTTTTGAATTAGGCACATCATCCTGGACATTTTATACGGAAGAAGCAGGCTCGTTTGTTACCACATCACCTGGTTTTGATGGTAGCAAATTCGCCAGATGTACAATAATCAAATCCACCGGTAACCTCCAGTTATACCAAAAAGATATCGTTCTTAATCCTAACACCAGATATAGATTAACATTTAAAGCATATTCCAATACAGGCCGTGAAATGACATTGCACGTGTTCAAACACGGCACCCCATATACCAACTACGGTTTGAATAATTATTTGGCGAACCTAACCACAAGTTGGCAGACATATTCCACCGAATTTGTAACAACCGGATTTTCGTCTGTAGTTACTGATGCCCGTTTAATGTTCTGGTATGCGCCATATGCAGTAGCAGGTGATGTATATTACATAGACGACGTACACCTTGAAACAGTCCCACCTGATACAACCCCGCCGATAATAACGAGTGTTGCATCCTGCGATATAACCTGGAATTCCGCAGTAGTAAATTGGGTAACCAATGAACCAAGCGATTCGCAAGCAGAGTATGGACTAACGACATCATATGGAAACTCAACAGTGTTAAGTACAGTTAAGTTAACAAATCATAGCGTTAATATAACAGGATTAACGCCAGGTACGGTATATCATTACAGGGTAAGCAGCAGAGATGAATCAGGCAATCTTGCAATAAGCGAAGACAATACATTTACAAGCGATATAAATTTCATAAGTAATCATAGTTTTGAATCAGGCACAACATCCTGGGCTTTTTATACCGAAGAAGCAGGCACGTTTGTTACCACATCACCCGGTTTTGAAGGTAGCAAGTCCGCCAGATGTACAATAATCAAATCCACCGGTAACATCCAGTTATATCAGACAGGAATTTGCCTTAATCCAAATACCAGATATAGATTAACATTTACAGCCTATTCCAATACAGGACATGATATGGCAGTGCGCATATTCAAGCACGGCACCCCATATACCAATTACGGATTAGATAATTATTTGGCGAACCTAACCACAAGCTGGCAAACATATTCCACTGAATTTGTAACAACCGGATTTTCGTCTGTTGTTAATGATGCCCGTTTAATGCTCTGGTATGCCCCATATGCAGTAGCCGGCGATGTATATTACGTAGATGATGTACACCTTGAAACAGTCCCTGCAGATACAACCCCGCCCATAATAACGAGCGTTGCCTCCTGCAATATAACCTGGAATTCCGCAGTAGTAAATTGGCTAACCAATGAACCAGGCGATTCACAGGTAGAGTACGGTACAACAACACTATATGGTATTTCAACGACATCAGATACAACAAAAGTAACAAACCATAGCGTTAACATAACCGGCTTAACATTAGGCACTACATATTATTACCATGTAGCAAGTAAAGATGGCTCCGGTAACATAGCAACAAGCGAAAATTATACATTCAGCACACTAAGCACTTCTTCCGGCACAAATCATGTTACAAATGCCGGCTTTGAATCAGGTACAGATTCCTGGGCATATTATGCAGGTGGCGGAGGCACATTTATTAGCACAACACCAGGATTTGAAGGTAGCAAATCCGCCAAATGTACAATAACCGCTGCCAATGGTAACATCCAATTATACCAGACAGGAATTTGCCTTAACCCTAATACCAGATATAGATTGATATTTACAGCATATTCACCAACCAGACATGCCGTAACAGTACACTTGTTAAAGCATGGCACCCCATATACAGACTACGGTTTGAATTACACAGCGAACCTTGGCACAAGCTGGCAGACATTTACTACAGAATTTATCACCACAGGTTTTACAACACCGGTAACCGATGGACGTTTCCGGTTCTGGTTTACGCCATATGCGACTGCGGGCGATACATATTACATAGATGATGTCCGTCTTGAGACAGTTACAGGACTTGCTACACCACCAAAACCTATTATAAAGTACAGTAACACCTTAAAGTCATATTACTACGAAGACGGACCGACATTAGATACAGCGTCATTAGACCCAGCTATAACAGTATCAAGCTTGAAATTCAAAGCACAAGTATACAATACAAATGACAATAACCCCACAACGGATTACAGCGGGACACTAACACTATCAACAAAGAACTCAAAAACCGGTATATTGAACGTTGCAGACGCAATACTGACAAAAGAAGATACAGGAGAAAGGGAGATATCAATACCATTCAATAGTGAAATAGAGACAGTATCAGTTACCGGAGACAGCATGTTGCCTACCCTGACAAATATCAACGATATGTATCTTGCAAAACCAATAGGAAACAATGGCGGAATGATAAAAGGAGTAAACAAACTAAAGATAATAGTGAGCGAAAACGTATTGACAGAAACCAGGAATTTGGCAGTGATAAAGACAAAGACGCCGGCGGTAGTAAGAAACGCAGCGAGATATGTAGATACCGTGAAACCCATAAGTTATGATTTTGGAAGATTGTCATTTACAAATAAGACATCGGTATTGGAAGAAGATATATTTACAAAGCCGATAAGCATAACAATCCCATACACGTTAGTGGATATAGGTGAATTAAAGGAAGAAGGATTAAGGATATATTCATGGAACGGTAGGGAGTGGGAATTGGTGCCTGGAGTACATATAGTAGACAAGCTAAACAAGACAATAACAGCGAATGTGAAACGATTCACAACATATCGTATATTGGGCAGTTATCTTGCGACAGACCTGAGTAATGTGAAAGTATATCCTAACCCATATAAACCTAACATGGCGGTAGGTGGTAAGTTAAAGGTAATAAACCTGCCTATAAACAGTGAAATGAAGATATACACTGTATCCGGTGAATTGGCAAGGGAACTCAAAGAGGCAGACTTTGGTAATCTTGGCTGGCTTGAGTGGGATGGCAAGAATGACGATGGAGACAAAGTAGCCAGAGGAGTATATATTTATCAGATAAGAGACGCTACAGGCAGGAAGAAGACCGGGAAGGTAGGACTGATAAAATGAAAAGGTGTTCAAAGTCCAGAGTTATAAAGTCTTAGAGTCTTAGGGTAGTTAGCATGGTCAACTTAAGTGATAAAATATATAAAACGAAAGCATACACCAAATCCGCAAGGTTTTGTTTAGCATAAAATTATAAAAACTTTCTTTAATCAGCCGCTACACTTAAAATTATTTTCTCTTTTTTTTATTTTCATAAAAAAATAATGTAAATAAAAAATTTGTTTACATTTATTTTCTTTTTCATTTTACCGATACAAAATAAAGCAGAATAACCTACCTCGAAATAAAAAAAATCAAACAAAAAGAAAAGTACTTGACAAACTATATGTAGTATATATAATACCTCTACCGTAGCACAAGTTGTATTGAAAGTTTGCTATTTAGTGTAATAAAAATCAAGGTATAGTATAGGTTGTAGATATGAAGTGTCCATTTTGCGGAGAAAATGATTGTGATGTTAGCGATACTCGCCCCATTGAAGGCAGTTCAATAATAAAAAGAAGAAGGGAATGCACAGGTTGTAAAAGACGGTTTACTACTTACGAAAGAATAGAAATCCAACCTCTGACAGTAATTAAATTAGACAATAAAAGGGAACCTTTTGATGTAGAAAAATTGACTAAAGGCATCAGATTAGCATGCCTTAAAAGACCTGTATCTGAAGACACCGTAGAAAAACTTGTAAGTGAAATAGAAATGGAGTTGCGTGACTATATAATGGAAGTGCCTTCAAAAGATATAGGTGAGATGGTTTTAAGGCGGCTCAGAAAAATTGATGAAGTTGCATATGTAAGATTCGCTTCGATTTACAGGAAGTTTGATAGTATAGATACATTTTTAAAGGAATTTAAAAGGTTAAGAGGCAGGAGCAATAAGAAGGCGGGAAGTAGGGAATGGGAAGTAGAAAGTAGGAAGTAGGGAGTGGAAAGTTGAGAAACATCCACAGTACACATTGTTTCAAGGGGGAAGAGATGGCGGATAAAAGTTGTGAGTCTGGTAGTTGTTCGTTGCCGCAGGAGAAGATTGATTTCATCAAGATGTCTAAGACTTCACGTGCCACTGCCGGTGCTACTGCCGTGCTTGATGCCGGCGTAAAGCAGAATGTGTCCGGGATAAAAATTAAAATCTTTGGTAAAAAAGACTGCAGTATATGCAAATCTTCAACTGAAAAAATTAACAGTTATAAAGCAAATATTAAAAATCAGCCGGCAGTTATTTATTATGATATGGATACGCTTGATGGATTAACTGAAGCAGCGATTTATACCGCGTTTGATGTTCCTACGATTGTTGTAGAAAAAGATGGGCATGAGTTGAAGCGTTGGAAAGCCGCTCCATCAGAAGAGGAAATGAACAATGCGTGTAGCGGGTTGTCTTGAAACATCTCTTCTTGATTGGGAGGGAAAAGTATCTTGTGTTTTGTTTCTGTCGGGTTGTAACTTTCGTTGTCCTTGGTGTCAAAATAAAGACCTTGCCTTAGGAAAAATTGAAAACAAGATATCTGTAAAGGAAATACTCCAAAAATTCAAAGATAAAAAGAATTGGGTGGATGGTTTTGTTATTACAGGCGGCGAACCGGCTCTTAATAAAGATTTGAAAAATATTATCTTGGAAATCAGGAATAACGGTTTCCTTGTAAAAGTTGACACCAATGGTTCGAGACCTGATATTATAAAAGACATTATTTCATCCGGTCTTGTTGATTTTGTTTCAATGGATATTAAAACAGCGTTGAATAAAGAGAAATACAATGCTGCCTGCGGGATAGAAGTGGATTTGGATGCAATTAACAAGACAATAGATATTTTATTGAATTCATCTATCGGGTATTCGTTCAGAACAACTGCTGTTCCGGGAATTGTAAGTATAGAAGATATAGAAGAAATTATTAAAAGGATAAGTTCTGCTAAGTCGCAAAAAGATGTTACCGGCAGGGCGAAATATAAAAGATATGTCGTTCAGAAATTTATTCCACATAATACTTTAAGCGAAGAATATATAAAAATCAAACCATATTCGGAGAAGGAAATGGAAAGAATGGAGGAAATGTGTTATGCAGAAGTATTTTAGTTTTGTGAAGAAAGAAGATGAGAGGTTGGAACCATTCGACTACAAAAAAGTTATTGCATCAGTTACCAGGGCGAGCAAGGAAGGCGGTAGTGAAAATAAAGAAGTAATAATGAGGATTGCGGGGAAAATTTCAAAATTTCTGAAAGCAAATTATCTTCCCGGGGAAACGATTACAACACAGACATTAAGCGATGCTATAGAAAAAGTTCTTGTCGAGGAAAAATTTGAACAGACGTTTCAGGCATACCAGAGAAGGCGCGTTGAAAAAAATGAGATGCGGAAACGGATTAGGATAGCGAAGAGAAAAGACAAAAGCGATACGACAGATTTATCTCTTTTAGTTCAGGCAGAAGTTGAAGAAGAGACCTCTCTTTGGGATAAAAATAAGATTGCCGATGCGCTTGTAAAAGAAGCAGGCATTTCGCATATCGATGCCCGTAAAATTGCGCACGATGTCGAGAAAAGACTTATATCGTCCGGTGTTGATAAAATAACGACCTCCTTGTTAAGAGAGATGGTTGATAATGAACTTCTTACTGCCGGGTACGCTTCAAAAATAAAAAAGCAGATGTCTTTGGGTATTCCGACATATAATTTGGAACAGATTATATTTTCAAAAGGAAAAGAGAACTCAAATATTGCAGAGCATAATCCGGAAGCGATAAATCTGGCTATAGCGGAAATCACACTTAAACAGTATTCCTTGAATAATATATTTTCAAGGGATGTCGCTGATGCTCACCTTGATGCCCGTATACACCTGCACGATTTGGGATATCCTACACGCGTTTATTGTTCAAGCCACTCACTTGAATATCTGAAAAAATACGGACTGGAATTAGAAAATCTTGAGGTTATATCTTCTCCTGCAAAACATGCAAGGACACTTACCGGACACCTTAATACATTTCTCGCTTCGATGCAAGCGTATTATGCCGGAGCGTTGGGTGTCGGATATTTGAACATATTTTATGCACCGTATCTTGTCGATATGAGTTACGAGGGAATGATTCAGGAAGCACAGTATTTAATTTTCTCGCTTTCGCAATCGGCATTTTCCCGCGGCGGTCAGGTATTGTTTCTGGATGCAAATATACATACGGGAATACCGGCATACTTGAAAAATGTACCTGCTATAGGACCCGGCGGTAAATATACGGGAAGGACTTATGCTGATTACGAAAAGCAGGCGCAAATGTTTGCAATGGCTCTTCTTGAAGTATGGAGACGGGGCGATAAATGCGGCCATATTTTTGCTTTTCCAAAATGTGATTTACACGTAAATGATGATTCATTTTCAGATCCTAACCAAAGAAAAATTCTTGAATACGCATGTCTTGTTGCCTCGGAAAACGGGACGCCTTATTTTGTTTTTGACAGGGATGAGGTTACGCTTTCCGCATGCTGCCGTTTAAGAACTAAAATAACGGATAATTATATGGTTGAACATCCGGAATCAATGCGGTTTTGCGGGTTTCAGAATATTACATTAAATCTTCCTCAGGCGGCATATCGTGCCGGTAAAGGAAATATTGATAAACTGTTAACTGAAATATCAGATGATATGGATTTAGCGGTAAAAGCGCATATTCAGAAAAAGGGATTTGCAAAAAAACTCATGTCAGGCAGAAACATGCCGCTTTACCAGATAGGCAAAGTTGCGCTTGACGGCAAGCCGTATGTTGATTTGGAAAAGTCAACATATATATTAGGTATGGTAGGACTTAATGAATGTGTTCAGTATTTAACAGGGAAACAGCTTCACGAAAGCGAGGATGTATTCCGGTTAGGTTTGAAAATTATATCTTTTATGTACTTGAAAACAAAGGAATACGAGAAAAAGCATAACTTAAAATTTGCGCTTGAAGAAAGTCCTGCAGAATCAGCCGCCAGGCGGTTGGCAAAAGTAGATTTACAGAGATATCCGCAAGCAAGAGAAGTTATAAAGGGTGATATAGAAACGGATGAATACTACTATACAAACAGCGTTCATTTTTCTGCAAGTGCTCCTGTAAGCATTATTGATAGAATAGTAAAACAGAGCCAGTTCCACTCGCTTATAGAAAGCGGAGCTATTATACACGCATTTATAGGTGAAGAAAAACCGCAGGCATTATCGGTTTTGAATCTTATTGAGAAAACATGGAAAAACACGAAATGTGCACAGATAACGATTTCACCGGAGTTCACAGTCTGTAATGATTGTAACAGGATGGTTCGCGGTTTAAAGGATAGTTGCTTAAGGTGTAACTCAAGTAATGTCTATGGGGTAACGAGAATAGTCGGTTACTATTCAAGAATACCTAACTGGAA
Source organism: Elusimicrobiota bacterium (assembly GCA_028718185.1). NCBI lineage: Bacteria > Pseudomonadati > Elusimicrobiota > Elusimicrobiota bacterium. The sequence goes on along the minus strand of JAQUMH010000002.1, from coordinate 150,758 downwards.
CAAGTCGAAAATAGGAGAATTAAAAGACAGGCATAAAGGAAATTATTCAGTGGAGGGAAGTAATGTTAGTCAAGGTGACAAAATTGAGGAAAGAAGTAAAGTTGCCACAGTATCAGCACAAGGGTGATTCTTGTGTTGATTTAATAAATGCGGATAAGGAAGTTTCTATTAAACCATTTGCGAGGCAACTTGTTCCGACAGGTTTAAAAGTTGCTATTCCGGAAGGTTATGAAATACAGGTAAGGCCAAGAAGCGGTTTGGCATTGAAAAAAGGTCTTACTGTATTAAATACTCCCGGGACTATAGATTCGGGATATAGGGGCGAAATCGGAGTAATTTTGTATAATAGTTCTAATGAAGAAGTTAAAATAGAAAGCGGTGAAAGAATCGCGCAGGCAGCTCTTTGTAAAGTAGAACAGATTTCATGGGAAGAAGTGGAAGATTTAGATATAACAAAAAGAAACGAAGGCGGATTTGGTTCCACGGGACATCAATAAAAGTAGTTATAGAGTTCGTAGCGTTGTAGTGTTTATAGGGTTGTTAAAACTCTAAACCCTAAAACCCTATAACTCTAAAACTCTATAACTTTCAAAAACACATTACACATTTTTTAAAGGAGGAAGGTTTATGCCGTTTTTTATTGGGAGAGATAGGGAAGCTAGAAGAGCTTATGGGTTTGACGAGGTTGCACTTGTTCCTTCAACAACGACAATTGATATTGATGATGTGGAAGTTAATACCAGGATTGGGGATTTAAAACTTAAAATACCGTTTTTAGCGTCAGCAATGGACGGGGTTGTAGATGTAAAATTTGCAATAGCTTTTGGTAAATTAGGCGGTCTTGCTGTTTTAAATTTAGACGGTGTACAAACCAGGTATGAAAATCCGGAAGAAGTTATAGAAAAAATCAGAGAAGCATGCAAAACAAAAGGTACGAAATCAACTGAAATCATACAAAAAATATATGCAGAACCTGTAAAAGAGAAGTTAATATCTAAACGGGTGTCGGAAATAAAAAAAGGCGGCGGTTTGGTCTCCGTTTCAACAATTCCTAAAAATGCTGAAAGATATTCTAAAATAGCGCAAGAAGCAGGTTGTGATGTTTTTGTCATTCAGTCAACAGTTACTTCAGCCAACTTTGTTTCAAGCAGGCAGGAAAAGGTTGACTTGAAGAAAATATGCAGCTCGCTAAAGATTCCGGTAATAATAGGAAATACTGTTACTTACGCACCGACAATAGAATTGATGGAAACCGGTTGTTGCGGAATTCTTGTAGGTGTCGGTCCCGGTGCTGCATGTACCACACGGGGAGTTTTAGGAATAGGTGTGCCTCAGGTAACGGCTATCATTGACTGTGCATCAGCAAGGGATTTTTATTATAAGAAAACAGGTAAGTATGTTTCAATAATTGCGGACGGCGGGATGGTTACCGGTGGTGATATTTGCAAGGCGTTCGCCTGCGGGTCCGATGCAGTTATGATTGGTTCAGGTTTAGCAAGAGCGGAAGAATCGCCGGGTAGAGGATACCACTGGGGCATGGCGACAAGTCATAAAAATCTTCCAAGGGGAACAGGTGTTTTTGTGGGGCTTACAGGAAGTGTTGAAGAAATACTTTTAGGTCCTGCAAAGACAGATGACGGAACTCAGAACCTTGTCGGTGCTTTAAGAACCAGTATGGGTTCACTTGGTGCAAAGAATATAAAAGAAATGCAGCTTGTTGAAATTATAATAGCGCCTTCAATAAAACATGAAGGTAAGGTTTTGCAGAAAGCACAAAGTGTGGGTATGGGTAAATAGTCGCTCACAAACAAATTTTCTTGAGTCGCTCGGCACCAACTCGCTCTGAGATTTGCTCTTGAAAGCGTAGTCGCAAATCTAGGCTCTTCGAAAATTTTTTGCTCGCTTACGATTAAGTAAGGAAAATTTGTTTGAATTGCACACGGCAAGAATAGTTATAGAGTTTATTGAGTTAAAACCCTAAAACTCTATAACCCTATAACTCAATAACCCAATTAATTTCTTGCTTACCTCGATTAAAAAAGGAAAAAAACAAAATGATGATAATTCTTGATTTTGGGTCGCAGTACACTCAGCTTATTGCAAGAAGGATTCGTGAAATGAATGTTTTTACTGAAATTCTTCCTTGCACGGTGTCTATTAGTGAAATTTTGAAAAAATCGCCGGAAGGGATTATTTTATCAGGGGGTCCTGCTTCCGTGTTTTCTAAAAATTCTCCTTCTTGTGATATTTATACTTTTAATCTGGGGATACCTATTTTGGGGATTTGTTATGGAATGCAGCTGACTGCGAAGATGTTCGGCGGGAATGTTGTGAAAGGTGCTTTGCATGAATACGGGAAATCAAAAATATTTATTGATAAGAATAATGTTCTCTTTTCCGGAATTCCAAAGAGTTTTAATGTATGGATGAGCCATTCCGACAAAGTTAAGACTTTACCGAAAGAATTTGTAAGAATAGCGCATACGGACAATATAAGTAACGCCGCTATTGTAAATGAGAGCAAAAATATATATGGCGTTCAGTTCCATCCTGAAGTTGCTCATACTGAATACGGGAAAGAAATATTAAGAAATTTTATTTTTAAAATTGTAAAAGCAAAAAGAAACTGGAGTTTAAAAGAATTTGTTAAAAATCAGATTTCTTATATAAGAAAGCAGGTAAAAAATTCAAAAGTTATTTGCGGAATGTCCGGAGGGATTGATTCATCTGCACTGGCTATGATGTTGCATAAAGCAATAGGTAAGAATCTGTTTGCTATTTTCGTGGATAACGGACTTTTAAGGAAAACAGAAACAGAAAGAATGAGGGAGTTATTTAAGCAAAAATATCGTTTTAATATACGTATTATCGATGCAAAAGATATTTTCTTAAGAAAATTGAGAGGTGTTACGGACCCGGAAAAGAAAAGAAAAATCATCGGCAGGGAATTTATTAACGTCTTTGACAGGGAAGCAAAAAAAATAAAAGGCGTTGAATTTTTAGCTCAGGGGACGCTTTACCCGGATTTAATAGAGTCGCGTGCCGTTAAAGGTCCTTCTTCCATAATTAAATCACATCATAATGTAGGCGGGTTGCCGGAAAAAATGAAACTCTCACTTGTTGAACCTTTAAAGTATTTATTTAAAGACGAAGTGAGAGTTATTGCAAAAGATTTAGGGCTTCCTGATGAAATTGTACATCGCCAGCCGTTTCCCGGTCCCGGTCTTGCTGTAAGAATTATAGGGGATATAACCGAAGAAAAATTAAGAATATTGAAAGATGCAGATTATATTTTAATTAATGAAATGAAAAAATCCGGATATTATTATAAAGTATGGCAATCATTCGCTGTTCTTCTGCCGATAAAAACAGTAGGTATTAAGGGCGATAGAAGGAGTTACGAGAATGTGATTGCAATACGTATTGTAGAAAGTCTGGATGGTATGACAGCAGACTATACGGAAATGCCGCACGAGATATTACAGACGGTGTCATCAAGAATAACCAATGAGGTAAAAGGTGTTAACAGGGTTGTATATGATATTACTTCAAAACCACCCGCAACAATAGAATGGGAATAAGTAGATATAGTGAAAAAGTACTCCTCAACTCTTTCTTCTCCCCTACGGGGAGAAGATGAAAGATGAGGGGAATATTATAATATTTTTAGCTGACAGATTTGGTAAAAAGTTATGAATAAAAGAGAAATAGTTTTAGAAACACTGAAACATAAAGATTGCGGTATTGTTCCTTATAATATAGATTTTACTATAGCTATGCGGGAAAAAGTAAGGAAATATTTAGGGCTGGCAAGTGCCGAAGAAGTCAGCGGAAAACTGGGTAATTTTTTAGCCCAGTTAAATATAGGTACTGTTACAGGTCCCTCCGAGGGAACGATTGACGAAATTTATTATTCAAAAAAAGTAGGGAATAATTTATATATGGATGACTGGGGAGTTGTATGGAGAAAGGAACCGGGAGATGATATCGGGGTAGTTGCAGATGCTCCGCTTAAAGAAGATAATTTAAAGAAATTCAAAGCTCCTGTCCCGGTGAGCAGGGGAAAATATCTTGAGAAATTCTGCAAGGAAAATCCTGATAGGTTCAGGTTGGTTAGTTTAAGTTCTCCGATATTTCAGAGAGCGTGGTTTTTGAGAGGCATGGAAAACTTTTTAGTAGATATGGCTCTAAATAAGGAATTTGTTCACGAATTAATTGATATTATTATGGAATATACTGAAAAAGTAGTTAAAGAGGCAATTCAATATGATATTGATGCCATAATGTTCTTTGATGATTGGGGACAACAAAACGGTCTTATCATGTCACCTCAAATGTGGAATGAATATATTAAACCCGGAATACGAAAATTGTGCGGGATTATTAAGGAAAAAAATAAAATAGTTTTCATGCATAGTTGCGGGAATATTGAGTGTGTAATACCGGATTTAATTGAGATAGGGGTAGACGTGCTTAATCCGGTTCAGCCTGAAATTATGGATGTTTATAAAATTAAAAAACTATATGGGAATAATCTTTCGTTTTACGGCGGGATTAGCACCCAGGAACTTCTGCCTCGTGGAACAGTTGACGAAGTAAAAAAAGATGTTATGAACAAATTAAAAGAATTGGGTAAGAATGGCGGGTATATTTTGGCACCTGCACATGCAGTACAAGCTGATGTTCCGGTTGAAAACATTATGGCTTTTGTTGAAACTATGCAAAAACAATAGAAGATGGTATTGAAATTGATTTTTAGTAAAAGGAGCGAATAAAATGAATACTGACGGGAACATACCGGTTTTTTTAGTTGAAGGTGAGACTTTACCGGAGGTATGGGAAAAAGCAGTAGTAAAAACGTGGAAGGAAGGTATACAAATAAAGACAGAATATGACAGGCCCGGTGACCCCCTGAGTAAGGATTGTACAATGATAATGGTATGTCATAATCCGTTAAAAGAACCGAGAATACACAGATGTTTTCCGGCAGGACTTGATACTCTTGAGATATACAGGCAGGAAGTAGTAAATGGTGTCCACGACCACTGGATTAACCCGGCTGAGGGTAAATGGACATATACTTACCATGAAAGAATTTTTGCTTATAAAACGGAGAATAAAATAATCAACCAGATAGATTATATAATTGATAAGTTATCAAAAACTTTTTATACCAGACGGGCACAGGCAATAACCTGGAATGTAGCAACCGACCCTCAGACATACGACCCTCCGTGTCTCCAAAGGTTATGGTTTAGGGTAGTTGAAAATGAAAAAAATGAACCGGTTTTAAACATGGATACGCATTGGCGTTCCAGAGACGGGTATAAAGCGGCGTTTATGAATATTTTTGCTTTAACTGATTTACAAAAACTTGTTGCTGAAGGCATATCTAAAAAAATTAAAAAAGAAGTTCTAATAGGAAGATATACTGACATGGCAGACAGTTTTCATATTTACGGAAGTTATTATAATGAATTTAAAGGATTTCTTGATACAGTTGAGAAAAGAAGATTTGAAGAAAGAACATGGAATAGTGAATTTGCAGAAGATATTTTTGCCGAGGCAAGAGAAAAATTAAAACAGGAGAAAAAATGACGGGTATCACCTCATCTGAAACCGGCTTGACCGGATTTAAAAATGTTTATCATGGAAAGGTCAGGGATGTATATGATATAGAAGGCGATAAATTACTTATTGTCGCTACTGACAGAATTTCCTGTTTCGACCATATTTTGCCGACATTAGTTCCGGAAAAAGGAAAGATATTGACAAATATTTCACTTTTCTGGTTTGATTATTTGAAAGACATAACAAAAAACCATTTAATCTCTTCTGATATTAAATATATCTCTCAATTTATTCCTGCTAATATGGTAAGTGCATTAGAAGGGCGTACGATGTTAGTTAAAAAGGCAAAACGAATAGATATTGAGGTAATCATACGCGGTTATCTTTCCGGCAGTGCGTGGAGCGAGTACAATAAAACAAATTCTATTTGCGGGATTAAATTACCAAAAGGATTAAAAGAATCCGAAAAACTTCCGCAGATTATCTTTACACCTTCAACAAAAGCTTCAGACGGGCAGCACGATATTAATATTACGGAAAAAGAAGCCGGAGATATTGTCGGAAAAGAAATTACTGAAATTGTCAGAGATAGAAGTATTAAAATTTATAAAAAAGCGTCAGAATATGCTTTGTCGAGAGGAATAATAATAGCCGATACAAAATTTGAGTTTGGAATAGTTGGTGATGATATTATTCTGATTGACGAGGTTTTTACACCTGATTCTTCAAGATTTTGGGATAAAGAAAAATATTCTCCGGGGAAATCTCAGGAAAATTTTGACAAGCAGTTTGTCCGTGACTATTTAATTTCAATCAATTGGAACAAGCAACCGCCGGTTCCGTCCTTACCGGAAGATATTGTTAGTAAGACAAGGGAAAGATACCAGGAAGTTCAAAGGAGAATATGTGGCTAGTTATAAAATATTAGTAAAACACAAGGAAGAATTTTTTGATGCGGAATCGGAAAGAATCAAAAAAGATATTCTGATTTCGGGCATAAAGAATATAATTTCTGTTAAAATAGCTCAGATTTATGAAATATCCGGAGATATATCATTTCAGGAAATCAAAGAAATTTCCAAAGATTTACTCGTAGACCCGCTTACACAATTACTGTTCATAAATTTTTCTTTGGAAAACGAAAGTGGAAAATTAGCAGTTGAGGTTTATTATAAAGGCGGGGTTACCGACTCGGTTGCGGAAACGATAAAAATCGGGATAGATGACATGAATATAAAAAAGGAATTATTTGTAAGAACCGGTAAAAGATATTCATTAGAAGGTGATTTATCAAAGGAAGAAGTAAAAAAAATAGCCGAAGGAATTTTATCAAATACAGTTGTACAGGCATATAATATAATTAGCGGGAATGTTTCTTGAGATATTTTGTAGTATAATAAAATAATTATGGAGGAAGTTATGGGGAGTGTTAAGACTGCGCTGTTGAGTGTTTCGGATAAAGCAGGTGTTGTTGATTTTGCAAAGGAACTTCAGAAGCTGGACTTTAGAATTATTTCAACAGGCGGGACGTTAAAAGCTTTAAAAGATGCCGGACTGAAAGTTACCGCTGTAGAAGAAATCACAGGATTTCCGGAAGTGCTTGACGGCAGGGTAAAAACATTACATCCGAAAATTCATGCGGGTATTTTGGCAATGAGAAATAAAAAACACCTGGATGAATTAAAGAAATTAGAGATTGACACTATAGACGTAGTTGCGGTTAATTTATACCCGTTTGAAGCGGAACCGTCAATTGAAACTATAGATATCGGCGGGGTTACGCTTCTGAGAGCAGCTGCCAAAAATCACGAAGGTGTTTTGGTTGTTTGTGAACCGGAAGATTATTCTTCAGTTATAACCGCTATAAAAGATTCAAAAGATGATTTGGCATTCAGGCAGAAACTAGCGGCGAAATCATTCAGGCATACTGCCTATTACGATTCTGTCATTTCAAGTTACTTTACCAAAGAACAATTTCCAGAAAAAATATCGATTGGACTTAAAAAAAGCTCAGATTTAAGGTACGGTGAGAATCCGCATCAAAAAGCAGCAATATACAAAATCGGTAATTGGCAGATGAACAGTTCAAAGCAATTGCAGGGGAAGGAATTATCATATAATAACTACCTTGATTTAAATTCCGCATTTAATCTTGTATGCGAGTTTCAAAAACCGTCTTGTGTAATTGTAAAACATAATAATCCCTGCGGGGCTGCATCTTCAAAAGATATTTTAGAGGCGTATAAAAACGCTTTTATTTGTGACCCTGTTTCCGCGTTTGGCGGCATAGTTGCTTTCAATAAAAGTGTGGACGGGGATACGGCAAAAGAAGTGATAAAAATATTTACAGAATGTATTATAGCACCGGAATATTCAGAAGATGCATTAAAGATTTTTGCACAAAAGAAAGATTTACGGCTGTTGGTAAAATCTATTAATAATTCTGATGATTCCATCCCGGAGATCCGTTCTATTTCGGAAGGTATGCTTGTACAAACTAAAGACAACAAAGTCTACGAGACTTTGAAAGTTGTAACGGAGACAAAACCGGAGAAAGAGATGTTGGAATCATTAGAGTTTGCTTATACTGTTGCCAAATATGTTAGGTCAAATACAATTACAATGGTAAAAGGAACACAAACTGTCGGAATAGGCGCCGGTCAAATGTCACGAATTGATGCGTTAAAAATCGCTAATATTAAAATGCAGTCAATCGCCGGTTCTTTAACTCACTTGTCCGCTCAACCGCTTGTTATTGCCAGCGACGCTTTTTTTCCGTTCAGGGATGTAGTGGATGAATCGGCAAAAATAGGTGTTGCCGCTATAATACAGCCCGGTGGTTCCATAAAAGACAAGGATTCTATAACAGGCTGCAATGAACATAAAATAGCAATGGTATTCACAGGAATCAGGCATTTTAAACATTAATACTCCATATCTTTCCTCTCCCCTATGGGGAGAGGATGAAAGGTGAGGGGTTAGTGACAGGTCTATAACAAAATGAAAACAAATATTGTTGATATACTTAAAGCAGGTAAAGCTGAATTGCAGAAAATCAGTAAGGAATATTTATTGTCTTTAAATCTTGAAGAGATGGAGACAATACAAAAATACTTCAATAAAGAAGGAAGAAATCCGACTGATATAGAGATAGAGACTATTGCACAAACATGGTCAGAGCATTGCAAGCATAAAATGTTGACAGCTACTATAGAATACGAGTATAAGAAAGATGGGAAAAGCCAGAAGAAGGTATATAATAATCTACTGAAAGATACCATTTTCAAATCAACAAAAGATTTGAATAAGAAATGGTGTATTTCCGTTTTCAAGGATAATGCCGGAGTAATTGAATTCGACAAAGAAAACGCAATCGCTTTTAAAGTTGAAACACATAATCATCCCTCGGCGCTTGAGCCTTATGGCGGTGCAGGAACAGGTATTGGCGGAGTAATAAGAGATATATTAGGCGTGGGATTAGGCGCGAAGCCGATAATGAATACGGATGTATTTTGTTTTGGTCCTCCCGATTATCCGTTTGGAAAAATTCCTGACGGGGTCCTACACCCGAAAAGGATTCTAAAGGGTGTTGTTTCAGGTGTGCGGGATTATGGCAATAGAATGGGTATACCAACGGCAAACGGTACGATAATATTTGATGAAGGTTATATTTTCAACCCGCTTGTTTATTGCGGGACAGTAGGAATTTTACCCAAGAAAAAATCGTTTAAGAAAGTTATCGCCGGTGATTTGATCCTTTCCGTAGGAGGAAAGACGGGCAGGGACGGTATTCACGGCGCTACTTTTTCTTCACTTTCTCTTGAAAATAATATTTCAGCCAGCGTTGTTCAGATTGGTAACCCGATTGTAGAAAAAAAAGTTACCGATACGGTTCTCCAGGCGAGGGATAAAAATTTATATAATGCAATTACCGACTGCGGTGCGGGCGGTTTTTCGTCCGCAATCGGGGAACTCGCTATTATGTCAGGAGGCGCGAAAGTATATTTAGATAAAGCACCGCTAAAATATAAAGGGTTACAGCCGTGGGAAATATGGATTTCTGAAGCACAGGAAAGGATGGTTCTGGCTGTTCCAAAAAAGAATCTGGAAAAAATCTTAAAAGTATTCTCTGATGAAGACGTTGAAGCGACTGTTTTAGGCGAGTTTACAAACACAAATAAACTTGAGGTTTTTTATAAAGATGAAATGTTGTGTTGCCTGGATATGGATTTTCTCCATGACGGTATTCCAAAAATGAATAAAAAAGCTGTGTGGAACCATATTCCGGCGGCTGCTTTTAATGTTCCTGCTAAAACAAAGGATAGTTTAGATATTTTAAAAAATCTTCTGTCTTCTCTGAACGTGTGTTCAAAAGAATGGGTAATTCGCCAATATGACCACGAAGTTCAGGCACAAACAGTTATCAAACCGTTAGTAGGAGTAATGAGTGACGGTCCTTCAGACGCTGCGGTAATAAAGCCGTCTCCTGCGTCAAATAAAGGAATTGTTGTTTCAAACGGTATAAATTTATACGGAAAAATAGACCCTTATTATATGGCACAGTCGGCTATAGATGAGGCTTTGCGTAATGTTATTGCTGTCGGCGGCGATTTAAGCCGGACTGCCCTTCTGGATAATTTTTGCTGGGGGGAGTTGGAAAAGCCGGAGCAGCTCGGTGGTCTTGTCCGGGCTGCAGAAGCGTGTTCTGAAATGGCAAAAGTATTTGGAACACCGTTTATTTCCGGTAAAGACAGTTTGAATAATAAATATATTTTACCCGAAGGAAAATTAATTTCCATACCCAACGTTCTTTTAATTTCTGCAATATCCGTTATTAAAGACATCAGGAAGTGTATTACAATGGATTTGAAAAAAGCGGGGAATCCTGTTTATGTTGTAGGAATTACAAAAGATGAATTCCCGCCGAAAGTTGAACCCGGAAAAGCCCTAAAGCAAATGATTGCATTACAGAAAGCAATTGAAAGAGAAACAGTTGCCTCTTGTCACGATTGTTCAGAGGGTGGAATTGGTGTTGCATGCAGCGAGATGTGTTTCTCCGGTGAACTCGGAATGGAAATTTACTTGAAAAATGTGCCTGTTGAAAGTATAATGTCGGATGATAAAATTCTTTTTTCGGAATCAAACAGCAGATTTATTGTTGAAGTAAAGAAAGGAAAAGAACCCGAGTTTAAAAAAATTCTTAAAGGAAATAATTTTGCTAAAATCGGAACAGTCGCTTCTATGAAAAAATTTATTGTTGAAGGGACCGGTGATAAAAAAATAATTGATTCAGATATTTTTGAATTAAAGGAATGCTGGCAGAAAACACTAAATAATTATGATTAGAAAAGTTATTTTTGTTACAGGTGGCGTTGTTTCATCGTTAGGCAAGGGAATTACCACGGCGTCTATCGGGGTCCTTCTTAAAAGCAGAGGAATTAAAATAAATGTTTTGAAATTAGACCCGTACCTGAATGTTGACCCGGGAACGATGAGTCCCTATCAGCACGGTGAAGTATATGTCACTGAAGACGGCGCTGAGACTGATTTAGATTTGGGTTATTATGAAAGGTTTTTAGACATAAATATGTCTAAAATAAACAATGCTACGGCAGGGCAAATTTATGAATCGGTTTTAAGAAAAGAAAGAGAAGGTGCTTATTTAGGAAAAACAATACAGGTAATCCCGCATGTTACGAATGAAATAAAATCCAGGATACGAAAAGTAATTGAAACTGCAGAAGTTACGATTGTGGAAATAGGCGGGACTGTCGGAGATATAGAAGGTCTTCCGTTTTTAGAGGCGATAAGACAATTCAAAATAGATATCGGAAGAGAGAATGTATTATACATACACCTTACATTAATTCCATATATAAAAGCGGCTGAGGAATTAAAAACAAAACCGACACAACAATCAGTCGGAAAGTTAAGAGAGATTGGCATAGAACCCGATATAATAATAGCAAGAACGGAAAAATCGCTGAATGAGGACATAAAAGCAAAAATATCTTTGTTCTGTAATGTCAGCCGTGAAGCAGTAATTGAAGAAAAAGACGTAGGTGCAGGAAATATTTATGCAATACCGCTTATTTTAAAAGAACAGAAACTGGATGAAATAATTTTGAGATATCTAAGGATTAAGCCTAAAAAACACAATTTAAAAGACTGGCAGGAATTAGTTGAAAGTAAGAAAAATTTCAAAAAGGAAGTAGAAATTGCCATAGCCGGGAAATACATCGGGGTAAAGGATGCATATAAAAGTATTTGCTCGGCATTGTTGCATGCCGGTTTCCCTAATAAAACAAATATAAAAATAAAATTTGTTGATGTGGAAAATAAATTATTAAATTCTGAACTGAAGACAGCTGACGGTATAATCCTGCCGGGAGGGTTTGGTGATAGGGGTATTGAAGGTAAAATAAAAGTTGCTGAATATGCAAGGAAAAACAAAATCCCTTTTTTGGGAATATGCCTCGGAATGCAGTGTGCTGTTATTGAGTTTGCAAGAAATGTATGCAGATTAGAAAATGCAAACAGTACCGAATTTAATCCAAAAACCAAATATCCTGTAATTGATTTATTGCTGCAGCAAAAACAAGTTAAGATGAAAGGCGGTACAATGCGGCTGGGAAGTTATCCTTGTGATTTGAATCAAAATACGATTTCATATAGTTCATATAAAAAGAAAAATATTTCTGAAAGACACAGGCACCGCTACGAATTTAATAATAAATACATTAAAATATTAACATCGCGAGGTTTTGTGATTGCCGGCAAGCATAATGGTCTTATTGAAATTATAGAAATAAAAAATCACCCATGGTTTGTTGCTACCCAGTTTCATCCTGAATTCAAATCAAGACCGCTAAATCCTCATCCGTTATTTGCCGGTCTTGTGAGGGAAGCGCTAGTAAACGCGAATAAGAAGAAAATTAATATTCGCAAACATTCAAAAAAGGAAAATATTAATATTCGCGAATATTCGCGTTAGATTCGAATTATTAGCGTATCTGTTATGAAAAAAGTTAATGTGGTTGTTTTAAAAACAGCAGGAACAAATAATGACGCTGAAACATATCAGGGGTTCAAGCTTGCCGGTGCAAACCCTGAAATTGTGCATATAAATAAATTTTTAAGTAAAGAAAAGAAATTCTCTGATTATAAGATACTTGCAATTCCCGGTGGTTTTTCATATGGCGACGATATCTCTGCCGGTAAGATATTTGCGAACAAGTTAAAATACAAACTAAAAAATGAAATAACGAAGTTTGCAGAGCAAGGGAATCTTATTATAGGTATTTGTAATGGTTTCCAGGTTTTAGTAAAAGCAGGACTTCTTCCTTTTTTAGACGGGGAACAGTCGGTAACTCTTACATATAATGACTGCGGAAAATTCGAGTGCAGGTGGATTTATTTAAAAATAGTCAGGAGTCCCATGTCTGGTGTCCGATGTCTTTGGACAAAAGACCTGCCTGATATAATTCAACTGCCTATTGCGCATGGTGAGGGAAAATTTGTTTGTAGCGATGAAACGGTTGAGTTGTTAGAAAAGAATTCTCAGATTGCCATTAAATATGTTGATGAATTTGGCGAAGAGAAAGGTTTTCCGTATAATCCGAACGGTTCAATTAAAAACATTGCAGGAATTGTAAATACTCAGGGTAATATATTCGGGTTGATGCCGCATCCTGAAAGATTTGTATCGAGCTATCTTAATCCTTTTTGGACAAGAAAAAAAAATATTGAACCATATGGACTTTGTATTCTTAAAAATGCCGTAAATTACGCAAAAAAGAATTTATAATCTATAGCTATTAGAAAATCATGGTTTTTCACTAAACAAGACATTTTTAACGGTTTATTCGCCTAAATGTCTCTAAATCGTTCAAAACCAGATTTTTTAATAGTAAAAACAATATCGGACTGTTACAATAATTCTGTGGAGTGACTATGAACATTTTGGTTATAGGTTCAGGCGGAAGAGAACACGCGATTATTTGGAAATTGAAGCAATCAAAACATATAAAGAAGATTTTCTGTATTCCCGGTAATGGTGGGATTTCCCAGATTGCAGAATGTGCTAAAATAGACATACTGGATTTTAAAAAAATATCCGAGTTTGTTATTAATAATAAAGTGGATATAACTGTTGTTGGTCCTGAACTTCCGCTTTCAGAAGGTATTGTTGATTATTTTAAAACTAAGAAACTGGATATTTTTGGTCCTGATAAAAAATCATCCCAGCTTGAGGCGAGCAAGGTCTTTGCAAAAAGATTCATGAAGAAATATAATATTCCGACAGCATCATTTGAAGTTTTTAATAAATGCGAAGATGCCATAAAATATCTCAATACTCCGCCGGAAGTCGATTCTTGTGTCATCAAGGCGGATGGGCTTGCGGCAGGTAAAGGTGTTTTTGTATGTAACACAAGAACTGAGGCTGAAGAAGCGATAAAAAAAATAATGTTAGATAAGGTTTTTGGTGATGCCGGTAAAGAGGTCATTATTGAAGAAAAACTAAGAGGGCTGGAAGTATCGCTAATTGCTTTTTGTGACGGCAAAACTATCTTACCTTTGATACAGTCACAGGACCATAAGCGGGTCAATGATTTAGATAAGGGACCAAATACCGGCGGTATGGGAGCATATGCTCCGGTAAAGATTGTAAATTCTAAAGATATAAAAAAGATATTTGACAATTTTTTAAATGGAATAAAAAGCGAATCGCTTAATTTCAAGGGTATAATTTATGCGGGAATAATGTTAACAGGTGCCGGTCCGAAAGTTTTAGAGTTTAATGTTCGCTTTGGCGATCCTGAAACACAGGCAATACTCCCGTTATTGAAAACTGATTTGCTGGATTTAATAATATTAACTATTGACGGTAATCTTGACGCGTGTAAAATTAAATATAATGAAGGTTATTGTGTATCTGTTGTTATTACATCAGGCGGTTATCCGGGCAAATATGAAGTAGGAAAAGAAATTTACGGTATAAGTAATGTAGAAGATGCTGTTGTTTTTCACTCCGGCACGAAATATGAAAATAAAAAATATTATACAAATGGCGGCAGAGTATTAAATGTTTCAGCAGTGGATTCATCTTTAGAAAATGCAATTATAAAAGTTTATGAAAGCATTAAAGTAATTAAATTTGAAAATATGCATTTCCGCAAAGACATAGCTAAAAAGGGATTATCAGGAGGACTAACAATATGAAAAATCCATTAGTAAGTATCGTAATGGGGAGTGATTCTGATCTTCCACAGATGAAGCATTGTGCAGAAGCTCTTGAGTTTTTTAAGATACCATATGAAATGACTATCATGTCCGCTCACAGGTCACCGGAAAAAGTGAGATTATATTCAAAAAATCTTACTAAGAAGGGAATTAAAGTTATTATTGCCGGAGCAGGCGGTGCAGCTCATCTTCCTGGAGTTATTGCGTCTTTTACGGTAGTTCCTGTTATTGGTGTTCCGATGAAAACAGAAACGCTTTTAGGGGTTGATTCCCTTTATTCAATTGTTCAGATGCCGAAGGGTATTCCGGTTGCAACTGTTTCAATCGGAGAAATGGGCGCTTATAATGCGGCAATTCTTGCAGTTGAGATATTAGCATTAAAAGATTTGGAAATTAGAAGAAATCTTTTAAATTACAGAAAAGACCTTGCAAATGGTATTTCCAAAAAAGCGTTAAAACTTAAAAAAGTCGGATATAAGAGGTATAGAGCATGAAACTTGTTTATAAAAAAGTTATAATGAATGACAAGGAAGTAGAAAAAACTTTGAAACGGCTTGTTCATGAGATTATTGAAAAAACAAACGGGATTGAAAATCTGGTTTTTGTAGGACTTCAGACAAGGGGAGTTTATTTATCAAAAAGGATAGTTGCCGAGTTAAAAAAAATTACAAAAAAAACAGTTCCGCTCGGGATTTTGGATATTACGCTTTACAGGGATGATATTAGCTCTATTTCCCGGCAGCCGGTAGTAAAAGAAACAAAAATACCGTTTGATGTAACAGGTAAAGATGTTATTCTTATTGATGATGTTCTTTATACCGGAAGAACAGTCAGGGCTGCGATTGATGAAATAATTGATTTTGGGCGTCCCAGGACAATAAAGCTTGCAGTTCTTATAGACCGCGGCGGACGTGAATTGCCTATACAACCTGATTTTATCGGTAAATATTTCCCGATTTCTAAAGAAGAACTTATATGTGTAAATTTAAAAGAGATAGATAACGAAGATAACATTGTATTGAAGGAGAAGAGATGAAACTTAAACAGAAGGATTTGTTAGGACTCGAGTATCTATCCAAGGAAGAGATAGAGCTTATTCTTCAAACTGCAAAACCATTCAAACAACTTTTTACGAGAACTGTAAAAAAGGTACCTACATTGAGAGGTAAAACGGTTGTTCTCCTTTTTTATGAAGTGTCAACAAGAACAAGGACATCTTTTGAACTTGCTGCAAAGCGGTTAAGTGCTGATACTGTAAATATAAACGTAGCTTCCTCGTCTGTTGTTAAGGGTGAATCACTTATAGATACTGCAAAGACGATTGAAGCGTTAAAAGCCGACTTCGTTATTATCAGGCATAGCATGTCAGGTGCTGCACATATTATTGCAAAAACAATATCCGCCTCTATTATAAATGCAGGTGACGGGATGCATGAACACCCTACCCAGGGACTTTTAGACATGTTTACTATAATGGAAAAGAAGGGGAAAATAAAAGGTCTGAATGTTGCAATTATCGGAGACATTTCACATTCAAGAGTTGCCAAATCAAATATTTGGGGATTAAATAAATTGGGAGCTAATGTGTTTGTAATTGGACCGTCAACTATGATACCAATGGAAGTTGAAAAGATGAACGTTGAAGTTCATCACGATATTTCAAAAATTATTCATAAATTGGATGTAATAAATATTTTAAGAATACAAAAGGAAAGACAGGAACAGCATCTTTTCCCTACGCTTGAGGAATATAGCGAACTTTTCGGGATTAATTCCGGTAAATTAAGCAATGCTAAAAAAGATCTTTTAATATTACATCCCGGTCCTATGAACAGAGGTATTGAAATATCGTCAAGCATTGCCGATAGTAAAAATTCGGTAATTACAGAACAGGTTACAAACGGGGTTGCGGTAAGAATGGCAGTTCTTTATTTACTAGCAGGTGGAGACGGAGGTCAAGGTGAAATTATTAATTCTTAATGGAATTGTTTGTGATCCTGCAAATAAGTTTAATCAGAAAGCGGACGTTCTTGTAGAGAACGGTAAAATAATTTCTGTAGGTAAAATTTCCAAAAACAAGTCAAATGTAAAAGTAATTGATGCAAAAGGAAAAATCGTAGTACCCGGATTAATTGATATTCATACACATTTAAGAGAACCGGGCAGGGAAGATGAGGAAACAATAAAATCAGGAACACGGGCAGCATCAATGGGCGGATTTACGACAGTTTGTGCGATGGCTAATACTCAGCCTGTAGTAGATTCCGTGTCCGGTGTAAAATTTATATTGGCGACAGCTAAACAAGAAGGAGTAATAAATGTTTTTCCGGTAGGTGCAATAACGAAAGGCAGTAACGGCGTAGAACTTGCTGAAATAGGAAAAATGAAAGGTGCGGGAGTTATAGCAATTTCAGATGACGGCAGACCTGTTATGAATGCCAATATAATGAGAAGAGCGTTGGAATATACAAAAATGCTGGATCTTACATTGATTTCGCATTGCGAAGATACGAACTTATCTGCAAACGGTGAGATTAATGAAGGATATATTTCAACAGTTCTTGGACTTAAGGGAATTCCAAAACAGGCAGAAGAGATTATGGTTGCAAGAGATATAGCACTTTGCGAACTTACAGGGGGCAGGTTGCATATTGCACATATTTCAACAAGACATTCCGTAGAACTTGTAAGAGAAGCGAAAAAAAGAGGGATAAATGTTACGGCAGAAACTGCTCCGCATTATTTCTCGCTTACTGACGAATATGTAAAAGAAACTGATTATAATACAAATACAAAAATGAATCCGCCTCTTCGGACCAAAGAAGACGTGAAGGCAATTTGTGAAGGACTTGCTGACGGGACAATAAATTGCATTGCTTCCGACCATGCTCCGCATTTAGCCGAAGAAAAAGAACAAGAATTTAAGCTTGCACCTTTTGGTATCATTGGGTTAGAAACAGTTCTTCCTTTGGTCATAACAAATCTTGTTAATAAAAAAATAATTTCACTAAATGATGCTATATCCAAATTAACATGCAATCCGGCAAAAGCACTCGGGTTAAAAAAAGGCAGCATGTCAGCCGGTAGCGATGCAGATATTACAATAATTGATTTAAACAAGACCAAAATTATAGAAAAATTTGAATCAAAATGTAAAAATTCGCCTTTTATAGGAATGAAGTTAAGCGGTTTTGCAACGACTACTATAGTAGCAGGAAAAGTAATTGTAGATGGAGGGCAGATTGTATCAGACTAATACTAAATTAATTTCTAATAAAAAACTATCGGGGGATTTTTTTTTGCTTACTTTCACCAACCCAAAAATTTCCAGGAATTCAAAACCCGGTCAGTTCATTATGCTCAAAATAGATGATGAAAAAACGTTTTTGAGACGTCCTTTCAGTATTTGCAGAACAAGCAACAATACATTTGATATATTATTTAAAGTAGTCGGCAAAGGAACAGAAATATTATCGAAAGCCAAAAGAGGTGATATTTTCAACATCCTCGGTCCTCTTGGCAACGGCTATACTCCACTTCCTACTTCCCACTTGCCCGCCAAAGGTTTAGTGGAGGGCTTCCCACTTGCCCGCCAAAGGTTTAGTGGAGGGCTTCCTGTCTTAGTCGGCGGCGGTACCGGTGTAGCTTCACTTTTGTTCCTTGCTCAATCATTTGCACTTAAAAATATAAAACCTGTAGTATTTATCGGTGCCAAAATCAAAAAAGATGTAATGTTTGAAAATCAATTTAAAAAATACGGCTGCAAAGTTATAGTTTCCACAGAAGACGGTTCTTACGGCAAGAGAGGTATGATATCTAAATTTTTTAGTTCTTACCTAATAGCTAACCCCTATTCCCTATCTACTGTCATTTATTCCTGCGGTCCCAAACCAATGCTTAAAGAAATAGCAAAAATATCAAAAAAATATAATTTAAAATGTTTTGTTTCCCTTGAAGAAAAAATGGCATGCGGTATAGGGACTTGCATGGGATGTGTAGTAAAAATACGGCGTCCGATGTCCAATGTCCAATGTCCAATGTCTAAAGTTCAGAATCAAGAGTTTGAATACAAAAGTGTTTGTAAGGACGGGCCTGTTTTTGATGCGGAAGATATAATATGGTAAAAATTGGAAATATAAAACTTAAAAATCCTGTGATGGTTGCTTCCGGAACATTCGGGTATGGTATTGAATGCAAGGATTTAGTTGACTTGGATAAACTTGGTGCAATTGTTACTAAAACAATAACATTAAAACCAAGGTTAGGAAATTCACAGCCAAGAACTTTTGAAGTCCCGTATGGGATTATAAATACTATTGGATTGCAAAATGTCGGATTGGAAATATTTTTAACTGAAAAACTGCCGGAACTAAATAAAATTACCAGAACACCGGTTATTGTAAGCATAGCAGGGGAAAAAGAATCAGAATATGTAGAGATTGCAAGAGCATTGAATAAAGAAAATATATCCGGAATTGAAATGAACATTTCCTGTCCGAACGTAAAAGGAAGAATAATTTCAAAATATAAAGTTGATACTTACAAGGTCGTAAAGTCAGTCAGGAAGAATACAAAACATACTCTTATTGTAAAGCTATCGCCGGATGTTACAGATATTTTTGAAATTGCCAAATCGGCCGAAGATGCAGGTGCCGATGCCGTTTCTTTAATAAACACTGTCCCTGTTTTGTTTTTTCCACAATCTCACAATCCCACAATCCCACAATCTCCTGTGTTCGGCGGCTTGTCAGGTCCTTGCATAAAACATATAGGACTTAAAAAAGTATACGAAGTTTCTCAATCGGTAAAAATACCTGTAATCGGAATTGGCGGAATAATGAATGTAAATGACGCTTTAGATTATTTTAAAGCAGGTGCAAAAGCCATACAAGTTGGAACCGGTAATTTAATAGACCCAAATATACCGATAAGAATTATAGAAAAATTAAAGAATCACACGAATAAATAAATCGAATCTGTTCGCTATCCCCTCAACTCTTTCTTCTCCCCACAGGGGAGAAGATGAAAGATGAGGGGGGTAAGTAGTAGTAATTAAGATGTTAATAAATATTCGTAATTAATTCGCGATGTTTGCATTTATTCGTGAAAAATTAGGGTGAATCTATGGAACTAATTGTTGCTCTTGATGTTGATAATATTTCTCAGGCAGAAAAAATTGTTGACCTTTTGAAAAGTGACGTAAAGATATTCAAGGTGGGTTCACGGCTTTTTACTTCTGAAGGTCCAAAAATAATAGACATGATAAACAACAGGGGTTGTAAAGTGTTTCTTGATTTAAAATATTATGATATACCCAGTGTTATTTCCGATGCAGTAAGAATCGCAGGTGAAAGAAAAGTTTTTTCTCTGACGGTACACACTTCCGGCGGCAGCGATATGCTTAAGGCGGTTTCACAGATAAAAAACAGACCGCTTGTGTGGGGAGTAACAGTTCTTACAAGTTTTGATGAAAATAATTTAAAGGGAATTGGAATAAACAAGACAGTTGGCGAACAAGTAAAAGATTTAGCCAAATTGGCAAAAGAGACCGGACTTGATGGTGTTGTATGTTCACCGCAAGAAATAGACATAGTTAAAAAAATCGGCGGACTTCAGATTATCGTACCCGGTATCCGGACAGAAAAAGATGAAAAAGGCGACCAGAAAAGAACACTGACCCCAAAGGAAGCAAAAGAAAAAGGAGCCGATTATATCGTAGTCGGCAGGCCTGTAATAAAATCAGGTAACCCGTTATCGTCGGCAAAAGAAATATTAAAGGAAATAGCATGAATCTATTAAAACTGTTTAAAGAGAAAGAGGCGTTGTTGGAAGGGCATTTTTTATTGACAAGCGGTCTGCATTCTGATAAATATATGCAGTGTGCAAAAATATTGCAATATCCTGAAATTACGAAAAAAATTGCAAAGGAACTGGTAAAAAAAATTAAAACTGAAAAAGTTGATGTTGTCGTAAGTCCTGCAATCGGTGGTATTGTTATAGGGCAGGAGCTTGCTAGGCAATTGAAATGTCGTGCAATTTTTTGTGAAAGGGAAAATGGCGTAATGACTTTAAGGCGGGGATTTGACATAAAAGGTGGAGAAAAGTGCGTAATTGTCGAAGATGTTATAACAACCGGCGGGTCTACAAATGAAGTGAGTAAACTTGTTGAATCTTTATGCGGTGAAGTTATAGGTAAAGCGTGTGTTGTTGACAGGTCTGGTCTGGAAGATTTTGCAATATCAGTAATGAAGATAAAAATAGAGACTTATAAACCCGAAGATTGCCCGTTATGTAAAAAAAATATACCCGTAGTAAAACCTGGCAGCAGGAATATGAAATAATTAATAAAATATAGTTTTAACAAATGAGTCATGGGAGGATTTGGGGTTAGAAATTAGATAGTTAGAGAATTAGAATATATGATAGAAATTAAGAAATATATGGAAATTGGTAGAAATAAAATAAATTACAACAAATTACTATAAGTTTCAATAAATTTCACGAAGTAAATTTCTATATTTTTAATCTCTATTTATTTTTACATAACACATGTCACATTGCACATTACACAATTTTTAAGGGAGAAATAAAACAATGATAACTTACAAAAAATCAGGGGTGGATGTTGATAAGGCGAATAGTCTGGTGGATTGGATAAAAAAACTTAATCCGACAATCGGCGGGTTTTCAGGACTTTTCCCGGTTGACAACAATAAGTTTATATCGGCTTCTTGTGATGGTGTTGGGACCAAGCTTAAAATTGCGCAAATAATTAAAAAGCATGATACGGTCGGAATAGATCTTGTTGCTATGAATGTTAATGATGTTTTATGCTGCGGTGCAAAACCGTTATTTTTCCTGGATTATTTTGCCTGTGGAAAATTAGATTTAAATATAGCGAAACAGGTGATTAAAGGAATAAAAGAAGGTTGTGACCAGGCACAATGTGTATTATTGGGTGGAGAAACAGCGGAGATGCCGGGTTTTTATAAGGGTGATGATTATGATTTGGCAGGTTTTACTGTCGGGAGTGTTGATAAAAAAGATGTTATTGACGGCTCTAAAATAAAAGAAGGTGATTTAGTTATCGGTATTCCATCATCGGGGCTTCATTCAAACGGTTTTTCACTGGTTAGGAAAGTTTTTTCAGAAAAAGAATTAAAAAAATACGGCAAAGTACTTATAACTCCAACAAAAATATATGTTCGTGAAGTTTTAAATGTTTTGAGAAAGTATCAATCGTCAGTTTTGGGAATTTGCCATATTACCGGTGGCGGGTTTTATGATAATATAGTAAGAGTTTTGCCTGACAATTGCAAAGTAGTAATTAATAAGAATACTTGGGATGTCCCGGAAATATTCAGGATTATACAGAAAAAAGGCAAAATATCAGATTATGAAATTTACAGAACACTTAATATGGGAATCGGAATGATAATGGTAGTTAAGAGCAGTAAAAGTACAGAAATACGGAAGTTGCTAAAAAATTCAACTATTATCGGCGAAATAGTAAAAGGTCCCAAAGCTGTTGAAGTTCTCTAATTTCAAAGTTTTAAACTTTAATGTTATGAATATTGAACATCAGAACACCAGAACATCAGAACATGTTTGTCGTATAGGTGTTCTTATTTCCGGAAGTGGTTCAAACTTGCAGGCAATAATGGATGCTTGTAAGAGTGGAGATATTAATGCTGAAGTAGTAATTGTTATAAGCAATAAAAAAGATGCTTTTGGGTTAGAGCGGGCAAAAAGAGAAAACATAGAATCGGTTTTCATAGACCCCAAAAGTTGCGATTTTAATAAAGAAGCGATTAAATATCTAAAAAAACAAAAAGTTAATTTAATATGTCTTGCCGGATTTCTTTTAAAACTTTCAGAAGAATTTGTAAAAAAATATCACGGTAAAATTTTAAACATTCATCCGGCGTTACTTCCAAAATATGGCGGACCGGGTATGTATGGTATAAATGTTCATAAAGCAGTTATAAAAGCAAAAGAAAAAGTTTCAGGTTGTACTGTACACTTCGTAGATGAAGAATATGACCGTGGAGAAATAATATTACAGAGAAAGGTTGAAGTTCTTAGTAGCGATACACCGGAAACTTTACAAAAAAGAGTACTTGAACAAGAACACACAGCATATCCCGAAGCATTAAAAATTATTATAACACGAATGAAGATAAACGAATAACAGCAAAAAACATCACGAATATGCTACGAATACAAACAAGGTTTTATTAGTGATAATTCGTGATAAAATTCGTAATGTATTATTCGTGTAAGGAGTGTAACGATAAATGATTGAACGTTATTCTTTGCCGGAAATGTCTAAGATATGGACTGATGAAAGCAGGTTCCAGAAAATGCTTGATGTGGAGATTGCGGCATGCGAAGCGCTTAATAAATACGGTGAAATTCCGGCATCTGCATTGAAAAAGATAAAAAGCAAAGCAAAATTTAATGTTAAGCGGATAAAGCAAATTGAAAATACTGTAAAACATGATGTGATTGCATTCTTGACTTCAATTGCTGAAAGTGTCGGTAAAGAATCTGTTTATATCCACAAGGGGCTTACTTCTTCCGATGTTTTGGATACAGCACTTGCATTGCAGCTGAAAGATGCTTCTGATATTTTAATTGATGATTTGATAAAATTCTCAAAAACAATAAAAAAGCAAGCTGCAAAATATCAGGATGTGCTGATGGTCGGAAGAACACATGGCATTCACGCTGAACCGATAACATTTGGATTTAAGCTTGCAGGCTGGTACACTGAAATATTAAGAGATATTGAACGGCTCAAAACAGCAAAAGAAAATATATCATTCGGCAAAATATCAGGAGCAGTTGGTACATATGCACATTTATCGCCGAAAATAGAAGAGTATGTTATGATACAGATTAAATTGTATCCGGAACCTGTTTCAACTCAAATAGTACCAAGAGACAGGCACGCGCAGTTTCTTTCAACGCTCGCAGTAATTGCGGCGTCTCTTGAAAGATTTGCTACTGAAATACGAAGTTTGCAGAGAACAGAAATTGCAGAATTAGAAGAGCCGTTTACTAAAGGACAAAAAGGTTCTTCAGCAATGCCGCATAAAAGAAATCCTGTTATTTGTGAGCAAATGTGCGGTTTATCGCGGGTTATTAGAGCGAATGCGCTGGTATCATTGGAAAATATAGCACTGTGGAATGAACGGGATATTTCACATTCTTCTACGGAAAGAATTATTATACCGGATTCCACAATATTGCTTGACTACATGCTGAATAAAATGAACTATGTTATAGGAAACCTCAATGTTAATGTTGAAAACATGAAAGAAAATCTTTTGAGTAACAGCGCTATTTTTTCACAACGATTATTGTTGGCAGTAGTTAATAAAGGATTCGCAAGAGAAAAAATTTATCCCATTATCCAGGAACTTAGTAGAAACGGATTCAAGGATAAGAAACCGCTAAAAGAATATTTGACAGATGCTGAAATAGAAAAATGTTTTGATGTCAGATATTATGTAAGGAACGTAAAAACAGCTTTGAAAAAGTTAGGTATATAGTTAAAGTTTTATTTAGAAGCTGTTACGGAACACATGAGACGTCATTGAGAGCCCTGAAAGGGCATGGCAATCTCTGTGTAAAAATAATTAGATTACTTCACCTTCGGTTCGCAATGACACCAACAACAGCCTGGATTTGACTGGAACAACATTTAGATATATCGGGGAGAAACGAATGCCAACACTTGTTATTATTGGATTACAATGGGGAGATGAAGGGAAAGGAAAGGTTGTACATCATTTAAGTGAAAAGGCAGATTATATTGTCAGATACCAGGGAGGAAACAACGCAGGGCACACCGTTGTTTTTGACGGCAAAGAATTTGTTTTGCATTTAATTCCGTCCGGGATACTGCAAAGTAACAAGAAATGTATAATCGGTAACGGGGTTGTTGTTGATCCGGAATCACTTATAGAAGAAATTAATTTTTTACAGAAACGAGATATTAAAGTAAAAGGCCGTCTCTTCATTTCATCTACATGCCACACAATTTTAGCTTATCATAAAATTTTAGATGGTATAAGAGAAAAAGTTCAAAATATAGGTACAACTAAGAAAGGTATAGGTCCCGCGTATTCGGATAAATATGCCAGGACCGGTATAAGGATGTGTGATTATCTTGATGATGAAATGTTTAACGAACTGCTTGAAAAAAACCTGAAAGAAAAACAAGCCATTCTTGAAAGCACGTGTAATGTATCAGATCTCAAAAAAGAAATTCTAAGCAAACGTGCTTTATTAGTTAACGAAGTAAGAGAATATGTTGTTGATACGTCTTATCTTATAAATGATTTAGTTAAGAAAAATAAAAACGTAATATTTGAAAGTGCCCAGGGTACGCTATTGGATGTTGATTTTGGTACATATCCTTATGTTACTTCTTCTAATCCTATTGCCGGTGGGGTTTGTGCCGGTTGTGGTATAGGTCCTACAAAAATTGATAAGGTTTTGGGTATTGTAAAAGCATATACAACAAGGGTCGGCGAGGGTCCTTTACCTACAGAACTAAAAGATGACGTGGGTGAACATATGCGGAGTAAAGGAAAAGAATTTGGTGCTACAACCGGCAGACCAAGAAGATGCGGCTGGCTTGACATCGTTGCATTGAAATATGCATTAAGAATAAACGGATGCGGTTCTATGGTGCTTACAAAACTTGATGTATTGGATGATTTTGAAAAAATAAAGGTATGTATAGCGTATAAGCATAACGGGAAAACATTTAAAGAATTTCCTTTATCAAAGAAAGTCATTGAAAATTGCAGTCCTGTATATATTGAGTTGCCCGGTTGGCAACAGAGCATAAAAGGAATCAATAAATTTAAAAATCTGCCAAAGAATGCCCAAAAATACGTTAAAAAAATTGAGGAACTCGTAAAAGTTAAGTTTTCGATGATATCCAACGGCAGAGATAAAAAAGAAACCATAGTAATTGACAAAAAAATAGTATAAATAGCAAGACAATATCCACCTTAAGTATTAGTAGTGTTCAATTGTAATAATGCAGTCCAACCCAACTATCCTAGAAAAAACTTGACAAAAACTAATTGATTTGGTAAAATTACAAAAATATAAAGCTATGTCTTGCTGGGATAGCTCAGTTGGTAGAGCACTTCCTTGGTAAGGAAGAGGTCACGGGTTCAAATCCCGTTCCCAGCTTAATAGGAGTTAAAGATGAGAGAAATAATAATTCTTGCTTGTCCGAAATGTAAAAACAAAAATTACACATCCAGGAAAAACAAGAAAACGACAACTGAAAAAATAGAAATGAAAAAGTACTGTAAGTTTTGCAAAGCACATACATTACACAAAGAAACAAAATAAGAGATTTTAGAAGTTGTTGAGGTGTGGCAGTTACTAATTCGCTAATCACTAATCTCTAATCTCTGTCTTACAAATGGGGGAATCCGTTAATTGGCAAACGACCGGTCTCCAAAACCGGGACTGGGGGTTCAAGTCCCTCTTCCCCCGGATAAAAAGGTGTTTATATGGTTCAAAAAATTATTCAGTTTCTGAAAGAAGCAGTTGAAGAATTAAAAAAAGTTACTTGGCTTGGCAGAAAAGAAGTTGTTGCTTCTACCATTGTTATTTCAGTTCTTGTAGTAGCAGTTGCTATTTTCATAGGATTGATTGACTTTTTACTTTCTATAGTGATTAAATGGCTGCTTGGCTAAAAAATAACTAAAAGTATTAACTTTTATACTATTTGGTAATTAATAAAAGGAGTGTAGTGATTATGGCGTTAAACTGGTATGTGATACATACAATGACAAATTATGAAGAGAAAGTTAAGAATGAACTGGAAAAACAAATAGCTAATTTAAATCTTAACAATATGTTCGGGCAGATGTTAATACCGACAGAGGAAGTCGTTGAAGTTAAAAAAAATAAAAAAATAACAAAAAAAAGAAAATATTATCCCGGTTATGTTTTTATCCAGATGGAAATAAATAATGAAACATACTGGATTGTCAGGAATACTACCGGTGTTAGCGGTTTCTTGGGTGGTTTAAAACCGACAGCCCTCCCGGAGGACGAGGTTAAAAATGTGATTAATCTTGTAGAAGCACCACCCCCGTTAAAACCGAAACCGGCAATTATTTTTGAAAAAGAAGAATCTGTTAGAATAATAGAAGGACCTTTCGCTAATTTTATCGGTATTATTGAAGAAGTAAATGAAGAAAAAGGAAAACTGAAAGTTATGGTTTCCATATTTGGTCGTTCAACACCTGTAGAATTGGATTTCTTGCAGGTAGAAAAATTATAGAGGAGTTATTATGGCTAAAAAAGTTAAAACACAAATCAAGCTTCAAATTCCTGCCGGTGCAGCTAATCCTGCTCCTCCGGTCGGACCAGCATTAGGACAGCATGGCGTTAATATAATGGATTTTTGCAAACAATTCAATGAAAAAACAAAAACAGCTGAGCCGGGAATGTTAGTGCCAGTAATAATTACTGTTTTTGATGACAGGTCATTTACGTTTATAACGAAAGTTCCGCCGGTTTCTGCGCTTTTGAAGAAAGCTTGTAATATTGCTAAAGCGTCCGGTGACCAGAAAGTGAAAATAGCAAAAATTACCAAGAAGCAGGTTGAGGAAATTGCAAAGCAGAAAATGCCGGATTTAAACGCATCCACTGTTGAGGCAGCAGTAAAATTAGTAGAAGGTACAGCAAAATCAATGGGGATAGAAGTAATTTAAATACGAGTTTAGGAGGAGATAGTAAAATGTTAGACATAGCTAAAATCAAAAGTGCAAAGACGCTCCGTTGTTCATCGTGGGATAAAAGCGGTAGAAATAATGATGCTTGGACTATTAAACCGGGAGAAACACGTGTTTTAGCTGACATCAAAGGAACTGGTTGCATAACACATATTTGGATGACCCAGCGGGATGGTTACCGTGACGTGCTTATCAAAATCTATTGGGATGGTGAAAAGAATCCGAGTGTTTTGTGCCCTTTGGGGGATTTTTTCGGGCTTGGTAACGAAATTGTAAATTCTTATCAATCTTTACTGTTTACTGCTTCAACTAGACGTAATAATAAGTTTAATCATGGCTGTGCATTGAATTGTTATTGCCCTATGCCGTTTAATAAATCTGCAAGAATTGAACTGGTTAACGAAGGTAAAAAAGAACACGGACAATACTTCTATGTTGATTATGAGTTATATGATAAACCGCATAGTGAAGATATAGCGTATTTTCATGCACAGTTCAAGCGAAAAAATCCCTGTGACGGTTGGGGACATGAAATTAGCGTAAATACACCCCAAGCCAATATTGTCAACAAGGAACGTTTAGCTTGGGAAAATAATTATGTTATTCTTGAAGCTAAAGGTACCGGGCATTATATCGGTTGTAATATCTCTGTTGCTAATTTTCAGGGAACATGGTGGGGTGAAGGTGATGATATGATTTGGGTTGACGGTTACAAATGGCCGCCGGACCTGCACGGAACCGGAAGTGAAGATTATTTTAACCAGGCGTGGGGTATGCAATCTAATGCATTTCTTAGAAATGGCAGTTCAGTTTTTGAAGAAACAATGCTTAAATCTCCGGATAAAGGTAGTTATTATCAAACATCATATGTTTTTCATATAGAAAATCCTGTCAGATTTAAGAAGGAAATAAAAGTAACGATAGAGCATGGCCACGGAAACCATCTTTCTAACGAATGGTCTTCTGTCGCTTATTGGTATCAGAAGGAGCCACACTTAAAGTTTGATATACTTCCAGCTGTAAAACGTAAACCCGTTAAATTGACGATTGACGGCGGATGGATTACTGATAAAGCATCTTTGACATCACCGTCACCGATAAAACTTAATGATGAAATGAAAAAAATGAAAGCGTTATGGAAGAAAAAACATAAATAGCGAATGTAATCTAAAATAGCGGTTAAAGTAAAGGAGATGTTATGTCAAAGCGTATGAAAGAAAGTGAAAAACTCGTAGACAGAGCAAAATTGTATTCTCTGGCAGAAGCAGTAAAAATTCTCAGGCAATTTGCAAAACCGAAATTTGATGAAACAGTTGAAATTGCAGTTCGTCTTGGTATTGACGCAAAGCAAACTGACCAGACGGTAAGGGGAACAGTTTCGCTGCCTCATGGTACCGGTAAAACCAAGAAAGTTGTTGTTATTGCAAAAGGTGAAAAAGTAAAAGAAGCAGAAACAGCCGGCGCAGATTTTTTTGGAAGTGAGGATATGATTGAAAAAATATCAAAAGGTTGGATGGATTTTGATGCCATTGTTGCAACTCCTGATATTATGAAAGAACTTAGTAAACTGGGTAAAATCTTGGGTCCTCGCGGTCTTATGCCAAACCCGAAGATAGGAACAGTAACTTTTGATATTGCAAAAACAGTTAAAGAAATCAAGGCAGGACGTGTAGAGTTTAAAAATGACGTGCAAGGTATTGTGCATTCGGTTGTAGGTAAATTATCTTTTGATGAAAATAAAATTGTTGAAAATGCAAGAGCAGTAATTTCAACAGTAATAGCGTTAAAACCTGCCACGTCTAAAGGACAATATATAAAAAGTATTGCAATTTCTTCTACTATGGGTCCCGGAATAAAAGTAACACTTGAAGGTAATTAGTTAAGTGATAAAATAATTGTTTTTTAATTATTTAACCGTTCAACTAATATATAACGATGGCAAAAATAGGTTTTAGTTACATTATTTCGCTTTTTATTTTTTCTTTGATATTTTTTGTTTCAAGAGGAATTTTTAGTTATTTTAGTTATATTTTAAGTGCAATATTCTTCGTTTTAGCCCTTTTCTGTTTTTATTTCTTTAGAGACCCCGTTAGAAATATTAAATTTGACGAAAATAATATTTTATCGCCTGCTGATGGTACCGTTTTTGAAATTTCCAATGTTGAAGAACCGTTATTTATAAAAGGCAAAGCGAAAATTGTAAAAATATTTCTTTCAGTTTTCAATGTTCATTTACAAAGAACTCCGGTCTCCGGTGATATAAAATTTATACATAAACAGTATGGCGAATACTTACCTGCAAACCATATAGAAGCCTCGGTAAAAAACCGGCAAAATGTGGTTGGTATTGAAGGAAAAACCAAAATATTGATAAGACAAATCGCCGGAATAGTTGCCAGAAAATGTGACTTATGGGTTAAGTTAAATCAACCTGTCAAGCAAGGCGATAAAATCGGAATTATACATTTTGGAAGCCAGGTGGATATTTATTTTCCGGAAAACGTTTCAGTGAATGTTTCTATAGGTGATAAAGTCGTTGGCGGTATAACTGTAATAGGGCAAATTAAAAAATGAAAAGAGGAATTTATCTTTTACCCAGCTTGTTTACGATACTAAATATAGTTGCAGGTTTTTTTTCGCTACATTATTCCATTTCATTAAATTTTTCAGCTGCTGCATGGGCTATTTTTATTGCAATTATAATGGATATAACAGATGGCAGGGTTGCCCGTGTTATGCACGCGGAGAGTTCTTTCGGCATGGAACTTGATTCTCTTGCTGATTTTTTATCTTTTGGCGTAGCACCTGCATTTCTTATGTATCAGATACATCTTAAAGACATGGGAAAAATCGGTTTGGCGATTTCAGCATTTTTTATAATTACTTCTGCACTTCGTCTTGCGCGATTTAATTCAATAGCGCATCAGACTAAAGAAATATCTACACATTTCGAAGGACTTCCGACAACTGCTGCCGGCGGTATTATCGCTTCGTTTGTTCTTTCGTATGAGCTTTTTAAACCTTTTGCAGAAGGGCAGGAACTTACTGCAAAAACTATTCCACTTATCATGAAAAGAATGCCGATGTTTTTCAAAACAATGCCGTTTTTAATGGTGCTCATATCCATTTTTCTTATATCGAAAATAAGGTATTCCAATTTTAAGAAAATAAATTTTTCACATCCGCATTCGTTTCAGCTGCTGGTTCTTTTAATAGTTTCTATCATTTTAATATTTATATACCCTCAAAATGCTATTTTTTTAATATATATTTTATATTTTTTATCAGGAATTGTTGAATATATAACACGGATATTTCGTTTACGCAAGAAAAAAGAAACAATTACACACCCCTCAACTCTTTCTTCTCCCCACAGGGGAGAAGATGAAAGATGAGGGGATATTATAACATTTTTAGCGGACAGATGTAGTTAACTTTATGGAAAAAATAATTATTTTTGACACTACTTTAAGAGATGGAGAACAATCACCGGGTGCTTCCCTGAATACCAAACAGAAGTTAGAAATCGCACAACAACTTTCTGTACTTGGTGTTGATGTTATAGAGGCAGGTTTCCCAATTGCATCTGACGGTGATTTTGAAGCGGTATCACTGGTTGCTAAAAAAGTTAAAGGTCCTGTAATTTGTGGTCTTGCCAGAGCATTGAAAAAGGACATAGATGTTTGTTTTGATGCAGTTAAACATGCGAATAGAAACCGGATACATACATTTTTAGCAGTTAGCCCGATTCATATGAAATATAAGTTAAAAATGGCGCCGGAAGAAGTTTTTCAAAGAGCAGTCGAATCGGTAAAATATGCCAGAAATAAAACTTCTGATGTTGAGTTTTCTCCGGAAGATGCAGCGAGAAGCGATTTTGATTTTTTATGCAGGGTAGTTGAAGCGGTCATAGATGTAGGTGCCACTACGGTCAATATTCCTGATACTGTAGGTTATTCTATGCCGTCTGAATTCGGGGAAATAATATCAAAGCTTTTTTCAAAAGTTCCTAATATCCACAAAGCAGTTATTTCTGTTCATTGTCATAATGATTTAGGGCTTGCCACTGCCAATTCAATTTCTGCTGTAATAAATGGCGCCAGACAAATCGAATGTACCATAAATGGTCTTGGTGAACGTGCCGGCAATGCATCTCTTGAAGAATCGGTAATGTGTCTTCACACTAGAAAGAAACTTTTTAATTTTGAAACAAATATAAAAACAACGGAGATATCAAAAACGTCAAAATTAGTTTCATCATTAACCGGCATGATGATTCAGCCTAACAAGGCAATTGTCGGCATTAATGCTTTCGCGCATGAAGCGGGAATTCACCAGCACGGTGTTCTTGCAAAAGCCGAAACATATGAAATTATGACACCGCAATCAATAGGTCTTAAAGCGTCAAATTTTGTTTTAGGGAAACATTCCGGCAGGCATGCATTTGAAAAAAAGATAAAGGAATTAGGTTTCAAGCTCGAATTAAAAGAGTTTGAAAAAGCGTTTTCTGATTTTAAAACACTTGCCGATAAAAAGAAAAGCGTTTATGATGAAGATATTGAAGCTATTATTGAAAACGGGTTAGCTGAAGAATCGCCAATTTATGAATTGTCCGATGTTTTCATATCCTCCGGTACTAATGTAAAGCCAACTGCTAAAATTAAATTAAAAAAAGATAAAAAAATATTTTCAGCTGAATCATCAGGTGATGGTCCGGTTGATTCTTCGTATAAAGCGATAGAGAAAATTATAGGACTTAAATTCAAACTTATTGATTATTCATTGAAATCTGTAAGCATCGGCAAAGATGCAGTTGGTGAAGCAATAGTGAAAGTCGAGCATAAAGGAAAAGTTTATATGGGTCGCGGTACATCTACCGATGTTATAGAAGCATCTGTAAAAGCATATCTTTCAGCAATAAATAGAATTTTAAGGCAAAAATAAGAATAAATAATCTTGTTAGGGGTTTTCTATATTGATATTGTTGAAAAAGTCTAATAGTGTCACCCCGAACTTGTTTCGGGGTCTTGGTTTTAGTAAGTGAATGAGATGCTGAAACAAGTTCAGCATGACAAATGTTTGATTTTTCAACAATCTCATAGTATAGAAAAACTCAGTACTTATAAAATCCTTACTTAATATGTTAAATTGTGGAGGGTTTTTTTATTGTGTTTTTTACTGTTTTTTGTATAATATATCATTATGTTACCTGATAAAAATGGTTATTTTGGTCAATTTGGCGGAAGATTTGTTCCGGAGACATTAATGTCTGCTATTTTTGAACTTGAAGATTTTTATAAGAAAGCAAAAATTGATAAAAGTTTCAAAAAAGAACTAAATTACTATTTAAAAAATTATGCCGGCAGGCCTACACCTCTGTATTTTGCCGAAAGACTTTCCAAAAAACTAGGACTAAAGGTTTATCTTAAAAGAGAAGATTTGTGTCATACAGGTTCGCACAAAATAAACAATGCACTGGGGCAGGCATTACTTGCCAAAAGAATAGGTAAAAATAGAATTATCGCTGAAACAGGAGCCGGGCAGCATGGGGTAGCAACAGCGACAGTTTGCGCTCTTTTCGGTATTAAATGTGTTGTTTATATGGGTAGCGAAGACATTAAAAGACAGGCACTAAACGTTTTTAGAATGAAAATGTTGGGAGCAGAAGTTGTGCCTGTTAATTCCGGCTCAAAAACTCTTAAAGATGCAATAAACGAAGCACTACGGGATTGGGTAACAAATATAAAAACAACTCATTATATTATAGGTTCTTGCGTTGGACCGCACCCTTATCCGATGATAGTGAGGGATTTCCAGTCAGTTATAGGAAAAGAAGCAAAAAGACAGATTTTAGAAGTTGAAAAACATCTTCCGGATTACCTGCTTGCTTGTGTCGGTGGTGGGTCAAATTCAATTGGACTATTTTATCCTTTTTATAAACACAAATCTGTAAAATTTATTGGTGTTGAAGCAGGTGGTTTAGGATTGTTTTCAGGAAAACATTCAGCGTCACTTGAAAGAGGTAAAACCGGAATTTTACATGGCACTAAAAGTATTATACTGCAAAATAAAGACGGGCAGATTTCACAAACACATTCCATCTCTGCAGGATTGGATTATCCAGGCGTTGGTCCGGAACATTCTTTTTATAAACAAACAGGCAGGGCGGAATATGTATCAGTTACGGATAATGAGGCGTTAAATGGTTTTAAGTTACTTTCAGAGACCGAAGGAATTATTCCTGCATTAGAATCTTCACATGCGATAGCATATCTACCAAGACTTTCAAAAAAGGCAAAAAATAAAGTAGTAATAGTGTGTCTTTCAGGCAGAGGCGATAAGGATTTAGATATAGTATTTAGTAATATGCATAAATGAAATTGTTAAAAAGGTTAACAATTTCGGATTAGATTGATGACAGCACTGCTGTCATTGCGAGAGCCAATTTATTGGCTCGTGGCAATCTTATGAGATTGCTTCGTCATTTCATTCCTCGCAATGACATTTCCGTGTAATTAAGACTTACCGAAAAATGACAAGAATAGAAAATTTATTGAAAAAATTAAAAAAACAAAATAAAAAAGCGTTGTCTATCTTTTTAACAGCGGGTTATCCAAATATAAAGACAACCGAAAAACTTATTGGACGAATAGAAAAATATGTTGACTTAATTGAGTTAGGAGTCCCGTTTTCGGACCCAATTGCTGACGGACCCACAATTCAATATTCATCGCAGGAAGCGTTAAAAAAAAATATAAATATTAGTAATATTTTTTCAATAGTAAAAAATATCAGAAAAACAACAAAAGTGCCCATCGTAATTATGGGGTATTTAAATCCAATATATAATTTTGGTTTAAAAAAGTTTTTCAGCGAAGCAAAAAAAACCGGTGTTGATGGGATAATAATCCCTGATTTATCGTATGAAGAAAGCCGGCAGATAAGGGATTTATCAAAAATCAGTAAAATTGCATATATCCCGCTAGTGGCGCTTACAACCGGTAAAGAAAGAGCGATAAGAATCGCAAAATCATCAACAGGTTTTGTTTACGTTACTGCAGTAACAGGTGTAACCGGAGCAAGAAATAAAATATCCGGTGAGTTGATACCTTTTTTAAAGAAACTTCGAACAAAAACAACGAAGTCGCTTTTAGTGGGTTTCGGGATATCCAATTCGGGACACATAGAAAATCTGAGGAAATACTGTGACGGGTTTATAGTCGGTAGCGCTATAATAGATTTAATACGCAGGAAAAAGTCAGTAGAGAAATTTGTAAAACGTTTAAGTTTTAATACAGAAAAATGAAAAGCAGAATATGGTTTTAACAGGGAGGTAATTATGCCGGTAGAAGAACCGAATGGTAAAATATCAGTTCCTGACGGTCTGTGGAGAAAATGCGATAGTTGCCAGAGCATAATTTACAACAAAGAACTGCTGGAAAATTTTTATATTTGTCCCAAATGTAACTATTATTTCCATCTTTCAGCAAGACAGCGGATAGACCAGCTTTTAGATAAAGACAGTTTTAAGGAAATGTATGAAAATTTAGAAACAACCGATCCTCTTGCCTTTAAAAGTACCCAAAAATACTTATCAAAGATAAGACATGCAAAAACCAAGACCAAACTTTCCGAAGCGGTTGTTACGGGAACCGGGAAAATTAATGGAAGAGAAACTGTCGCATGTATTATGGATTTTAGCTTTATGGGCGGCAGTATGGGGAGTGTTGTAGGTGAGAGAATTGCGAGAGCAGCAGAACTGGCAATTGATAAAAAAACTCCTTTTATAATTTTATCTTCTTCAGGCGGGGCAAGAATGCAGGAAGGTATGTTCTCGCTGATGCAGATGGCAAAAACATCTGCTGCACTTGCAAAACTGTCAAATGCGGGACTACTATTTATATCTATCTTGACACATCCTGTAACCGGAGGCGTTTCTGCATCATTTGCAATGTTAGGTGATGTAATTGTTGCCGAACCGAAGGCACTCATTGGTTTTGCCGGTCCCCGTGTAATAGAACAAACAATTAAGCAGAAACTCCCTGAAGGATTTCAGCTTTCAGAGTTTTTGCTTGAGCACGGTCAAATTGATATGATTGTTGAAAGAAAGGAATTGAAAAATACAATTTCGAAAATCATAGAGTTGTTAAATTAGCCTCCGTTTAACCTGCCATTATGTTCATGTATAGGAATTTCAATGTTTAGCAGAGCTAACGCTCTGCGGCTACAATATAAATTGTAGTCGCCCGCCAACGGTTCAGTGGCGGGCTTAGTTTGATAGTATTGTAAGTGGTGTAAAAAATGAATTACTGTAATGCAGTTAAATTTGTAAATAATTTAGATGAATTCAGGTATGAATTTGGATTACAGCGTATTAAAGGATTTTTAGATTTTATAGGTAATCCTCAGGATAAAATAAAAATTATTCATGTTGCGGGTACTAATGGCAAAGGTTCTGTATGTGCTTACATTTCAACAATTTTACAGAAAGCAGGATATAAGGTCGGACTTTACACGTCCCCACATCTATTAGATATCAGAGAACGGATTCAGGTAAATCGTAATAAAATCATCGAAGATGATTTTGCAAAATTTACTTCGGAGTATTCAATCATAGATAACCGGTATTCACTTACCTATTTTGAATTTCTTACAGCAATGGCTTTTTGGTATTTTGTAAAAATGAAAGTTGATTTTGCAGTAGTAGAAGTCGGGCTTGGAGGAAGATTAGATGCAACCAATGTTTTAAAAACTCCTTTAATTTCCATAATCACAAATATATCTCTAGAACATACTCAATATCTTGGGAATACCTTGGGAAATATTGCAGGAGAAAAAGCAGGGATTATAAAGGAAAAAGGAATTGTTATAACAAGTGCATCGGGCGAAGCCCTTAGAGTAATAAGGAAAATTGCAAAAACAAAGCATGCAAATATTTTAAAAGTGCAAAAAAATAGAAATTATAAAATATCGCTTTTTGGAAAACACCAGGAACAGAATGCTAACTTGGCAATAACCGCTTGCAGGTTTTTGAATATTCCTGAAAGATACATTGTTGATGGTTTGAAAAAAACTGTTTGGCCCGGGAGATTTGAGATAAGGCAGGTAAAAATTAAACAAAAGGAAATTAAAGTTATTTTAGACGGGGCACATAATCCGTCCGGGATTTCAATGCTTCATAATTCAATCAGGGAATATTTTGGCAGAAAAATAAATTTTGTGTTTGGGGTTCTAAAAGATAAAAACTATCAAGAAATGGTTGGAAAAATATCACCCGATGTTAAAAAAGTTTTTGTTATTGCTCCCAAAAGTATCCGTGCCTTAAATACCCGGATTTTAAAAAACGAGTTTTTGAAATATATTTCAAAAGAAAATGTTTTTGTTTGTGACGGTATAAAGCAGGCGATCGGATTTGCAAAAAAAGAATCGGAAGATTTTTGTATAGCCGGCTCAATATATACGGTTTCAGAGGGGATGAAATGTCCGGGAATTTAGTCGGTATAGATATAGGCGGCACAAAAATATTGATTATTTTAAGTGATATAAATGGGCATATAAAAAAACAGGTTGAGATTCCCACGACATCAGAATATCCGGGAGCTATACTTGGAAGAATAGTTTTAGAATTGAAGACTTTTGGTAAGATTGATTCAATAGGTATTGGAATTGCCGGGGATATCGATAGTAAAAACGGGATTCTCAGGTTTTCTCCGAATCTTCTTAAATGGAAAAATGTCCGGTTAAAAAAGTATTTTGAAAGTAAAATGAAAGTTCCAACCATAGTAGAGAATGATGCTAATTGTGCGGCTTATGGTTCTTATGTTCTGGACGGCGAAAGAAAATATAAGAATCTAATTACAATAACACTTGGCACGGGTATAGGCGGTGGAATAATTATAGACGGCAAACTATACAGGGGTTCAACAGGTACTGCCGGTGAAGTAGGGCACATAACAATAAATCCGGACGGTCCAAAATGCAACTGCGGTAATAACGGATGTTTAGAGACTTATATCGGTAAAAAAGGAATAATGAACATTGCTAAAAAGGTTGGATTCCATAAAAAAAATCTTACCCCGGCAATAATAGCTGATGAGGCAAGAAAAGGTAATAAAAAAGCGAAAAGTATATTTAATAAAGTGTCGGAATATCTTGCAGCCGGTGTGGGTAGCCTGGTAAATATTTTTAATCCTGATATGATTACTTTTTCCGGCGGAATTTCTAATAATTGGGATTTAATAGAAAAGATTCTGAAGAGAGATTTAAAAAAACGCACATTTAAGACACCGCTTGAACATGTAAAAATAATAAAATCAAGCAACAATAAAAACCTGGGAGCAATCGGTGCCGCATTTCTGTCAAAAGAAAGATAGTTTATTGTATAGTAATACGAAAATTCATGAGATTGCTTCACCTTCGGTTCGCAATGACAAAGAGAATATAGTTATTGCGAGGAGCCCCGCTGTAAGCGGGACGACGAAGCAATCTAACTTGTCTAGTAATAGGTTGTGAATAGGGTTCCGCTAGTCAATAAGTGTTCATCAAAATGAAAAATAAATTTTATAGATTTTTCTTATTTCTTATTTCTTATTTCTTGCTTCTTGCTTCTTTCCATTATGCTGAGCAGGAAATTAACATTACTTCTGAAAATATTGAATATGATAGAATAAATAAGAAGGCAATCTATTCGGATAATGTAAGATTAAAGGTAGGTGATACATCTCTAATTTGTAAATCAGCAGAAGTGAATATTGATAAGCGCGAGCTTTTTCTTGAAAAAGTATTTTTTACAACGTGTGATGCTGAAAACCCCCATTACAGGTATTATGCAAATAAAGTCCATGTAATTATAAATCAAAAAATGACTGCATTAAATGTTGTTTTTTATCTGGACGATGTTCCTTCCGGAGAACTTCCTTATTATTACAAATCACTAAAAGAAAAAAAACTAAGGGTTGAATTTAAACACGGTTATAGCCAGCGTGATAATTATTTTTCAAAAGGATTTATAGGTTATCCAATTTCAAATGCGGTATATGGTAAACTTTATCTTGATTATTTTACCTACAAGGGCTGGGGAACCGGAACAGAGTTTAATTATAGAGTTCCCGGTAAAGTTGAGGGTTCTGTTTATGGTTATCACATAAAAGAACAAGATACCCTTCTGGAAAGATGGAATGCACGAATTTATCATTGGCAGGATTTATCGCATAACTGGACTGCACGGATAAATTCAAATATGGCAAGTGATCAGTCATTTAACAATTTTTACACTAAGGATTGGATAAGGATTTACGGGGATCTGAATTCCTCGGTTGCATTTACGAGAAATACAAACCAGTCAAGTACTAATATTTTATTTTCACGATTGGATGTTTTTAGCTTAAAAGAAAATAAATATATTCTTACCGGTATGTCAGTTCCTTCATTGTCTTATGCTCTTAGGCAGACAAAGATAAAAAACTTGCCGCTTTATTACGGGTTTGGGGCAAATTTACTAAGGGCATGGTCAAGAGTACCGGATTATTATCTAACTACAGGAGATTCCAATTTTGATTTAACAAGTCCGTTGCGGATTACTAGAAGCGTCACGCTTACGCCTTCCGCCGGTTATGTTGTATACTGGCAGGACAGAAAAACCAAACTTGATTTAAAAGATACTTTTAGAAATGTTTATAGAACTGATGTGAATTTAAGTATTCGTTCGTTTTATTTTCTTAATCACGAGTTTGGTCATCATTTTGAACAGGAACTTTACAAAAAGAAGG
Source organism: Elusimicrobiota bacterium (assembly GCA_028718185.1). Classification (NCBI taxonomy): domain Bacteria; kingdom Pseudomonadati; phylum Elusimicrobiota; species Elusimicrobiota bacterium. The sequence goes on along the minus strand of JAQUMH010000002.1, from coordinate 111,397 downwards.
ATGAATACAAAGGTGTCCTTGTTAATAAATTGAGGACAACCCAATCTATATATTTAGATAATATGACGATACGGTTATGGACAGGGCTCGATATCCGTCAAAGACCATATGAAAGAATTAAATATTTCGTTAATCGGTGGGATGGTGTTACTTCCGAACTGGATTACAGCCCGTATAAATTTTGGAATATTTATTACAAAAATGATTATAATGTTTTATATGAAAAACCTAATTCAGTGCAGTTTAGTTCAAATATAAAATTCAGGGAAAAAGATAATATATATTTAAGGAATGATGTTTCTTACAACCGTGCTACCCCGGATAGCCTGACATTTTTAGGCGAGATGGGCATTAGACCCACAAGGAATTGGCAGTTTGCTTATAAAATGCAGACAACTTTTAAAAATGATATTTACAATGTCCAGTATTATGAAAGAGCGATTAATATTTACAGAGACCTTCACTGTTGGGAGATAGATTTTTCGTACGTGGACAGGGCACCGCTGGTACCTACAATTAGTAGATCAAATAATTATGAATTTTGGTTTAATATAAGAATAAAACCATCTTCCAGGGAGAAGAAAAATGAACAATATGAAGACGAAATTGAGAGAAAATGGTATCCATGGCGTTAAAAAATGAAAACCTCTTGACTTTATTTGATTTTTGTGTTATAGTTTTAGTAGCAAAATAATATGAAAAAGCGCAATTTTTTAATCTTTAAATCTTTTAATCTTTCAATCTACGGTTTTTCCCAAGTTGAAATAATGGTTACTATCCTTGTAATCAGTATCGTTATATTGGGTATAATTACAACATTTGGCACAATTGGTAAAGGTCTTATTACTTCTAAAACCAGAACTATTGCAAACAATCTGGCACAAGAAAAAATTGAAACATTAAAAAATGTTTCTTATGCACGGCTTTTGACAACTTCAGAAAGTGATCTTATGACTTACGGCTATGACAATACAAATGTTGATTATACGCCCGAATCTTTAAGAGTCGGTGATGCTAATTTTATAAGATATACAACTGTCTGGAAAGCACGGGAATCAGGAACAGAAATTTCTACAATGACTGCAACTGCGGAGGATGAGGGTATAAAAAAAATAAAGATGGAGGTTAAGTGGGTAGAAGGCGCAGAAAATAAATCACTTGTCTTATATAATTTAAGAGATGACCCTAATAGAAAAACGCTTAGTGGAAAGGTCTATGGATTAGTTACAACAACTGGAACTCCGGTTGGAATTTCAGGTGCTAATGTTGAAATAGTCCAGGATATCAATAGAAACGATTTAACATCCACTACTGGCTTCTATATGATAAAAACCACTTCGCCAGCTACCATCCAACTAAATGTTTCAAGAGCAGGCTACTGGCCAAAGGAGTCCGCCAATATCGTAGTTTCTGCAGAAACTAACATTCAATTAACAGCAAAAGAAATAGGGAATGCAAACGGATTTGTCTACAAAAGAGACCACCTTGTAATATCAGAAGTTTGCGGCGGTCTTACCGACAATACTACGGAATATGTAGAACTTTATAATCCTACGACATATTGGATACGACTTATGAGTGGTGGTGCTATTTTCATGTTCAAATTGAGATATGTAGATTCTGCCAATAATTGTGCAGATTTCCCTTTTTTAACTAATAATATTGGTATAAATGGCGGTGTCCCATCACATGGATATGTTTTAATTGCAAGCCAACAGGCAGTGAATGGAGTAACTGCAGATTTTTGTTATTCTGCAGGTGGACAAGATATAATAAAAACTTCTGTTATGAATGGAGAAGGAGGAATAGGTCTTCTTGCAGCAGACGCCTCATTGGGAGGAACAGATGTCTGGATTGATAGTGTTGCTTGGTCACCGGGTGCCAACCATGCAACTAAAGCTGTAGAAGGAAATTTTTTTAATGTTGCAGAATTTGATAACGACGATAGTATAGAACGGCTTTCTTATTCAACATATACTTGGGTAAAAATGGTTGGTGATACAAACGGCAATGCTTATGATACAAACAATAATTCCACCGACTGGGTTTATCACCATGCATACGCTAATCCTCAAAATACAAACAATTCCGAAATACCTGTTCTTGGGACACCGGTATTTCAGGCAGTTGTTTCAGCTAATGACGGGCTTTCAAATACAACGACAACTTCCTCAACCGGTTATTATTATCTTACTGGTATAGCCACTGGAACAGTAACTATTTATTCTTCGTCTTTAACTCTATCCGGACTTGTGCCGGATAATAACATAACGACCGGTGGTAATACAAGGTGTGATATAATACTTTCATCCACATCCGAGGGTGGATTTATTTCAGGCAGGGTTATAAGGGGTGACACATTAGCCGGTGTTTCTGGTATAACAGTTTCCGCCGGTAGTTATTCCGCACCCACTAACTCAAGTGGTTATTATGGTTTTGCTGTAGATGTTGGTTCCTATACAGTTATAGCCAACCCGGATTATACTTCCACACCTGACGGGGCAAAATGGACATCCGGCAGTTCGGAAGATGCTGCCAACGCAACAGTTGAGGTGAATTTTGGGAAATCGGTTACCATTAACCCAGATTTGAAAATATATCCTGCCGGCTGGATATCCGGGACAACATACAATGCTACTGGAGGACTTTTGCCTTATATTACTATAAGAACAACAAGTACCGCCGCTAGTTTTTCAAAAGATGTGGTTTCTGGGACAAACGGTACTTATATAATAAAGGGTGCGAAAACAGCAACCGATTATCAGTTATATCCTGTTCTGGATGAAGCGGATTCATACATTTGTGGAGATCCTGTTTGGACGGTTCCCGTTACCGTTACTGCCGGTGTTGAGTCATCCGGTAAAAATTTTAAAATTACATCCGCATGGGGAAAAATTACAGGAAGAGTTAGTGATACAGCTATAGGTGGTAATATTACCACAGGTGTTTTAATTGTTGCAACAATTGATGTTGTACCTGCTGATGCACCACCCCCTATAGATTCATCTTTTAGAGGTGGTACAAGTGTTTATTATGGAACAATTTCAATATCAGATGGGACTTATGAAATTGCAGTAAGAAAAGGATGGACATATAATATGCGTGCTTGGTACACAAAAATTACCGGTGACACAGGTGTTATAACGACATCGAAAACAGGTGTAACTCCTACACTTGTTAACGATACGTATCCAACAGTAACAGTAGATTTTCAATGGCCGTAATTTAGGCGGATAAGCAGGTAAGCAGGTAAGCGGGTAAGAAAGATTAAGGAGATAAAAATTATAGAGGCACCACATAAAAAATTGATTGCTTATCAAAAAGCATTTAATCTTGCAAAAGAAGTTTACTTAATAACAGAAAAATTTCCAAAAGAAGAACGTTTTGGTATTGTTCAACAGATACAAAGAGCTGCAGTTTCTGTAGTAAGTAATATTGCTGAGGGAGCCGCAAGAAATAGTGGAAGAGAGAAATTACAATTTTTTATTATTGCAAGAGGATCGTTAGTAGAATTAGAAACTCAATTACAGCTTTCGCTTGAATTGAAATTTTTTCAGGAGACTTATATTTTTGATAGAATAGGGGATGTTAGTCGACTTTTATATGGTTTAATTAGGAATCGTAGAGAACGATTATGAAACTTATCCGCTTATCCGCTTATCCGCATTCCCGCTGTAGTAAGGGCTTTACCCTTATTGAGCTTATGATAAATATAGTAACTATTTCTATATTAGCTATGGCTCTTGGGTCATTGTTCCTGAAATGGATTCAATTTTGGCAACTTTCTAGTGCAAAAGGTGAAATTCAGAGAGATGCCAGAACTTGTATTTCTGCAATGAACAAGAACTTAAGACAAGCAGATGCTTCTTCTGTTGTTATTGATAGATATCCGGCATATAATCAGGGTAGTAATCCGCCATTTTCGAGAATAACATTCACAAATGATAATCAGCAATATAGATATTATCAAGATGGTAGAGATTTTTATGAGGTTATAAACTCCACAAGAGTTCTTGCAAGATCACTGAGAAGTGTTCAATTTACTTATCCGCAAACGTCAGAAGATTCTATTGTAAATATCTCAATTACCTTTGAGAAAAAGACATATTCAGCCCACACAAAAGCACTTCAATTATCAGTAGCCAAGGTCCGGATAATGAACTGAGATAGGCGAGAAGTAGGGAGTAGGAAGTAGGAAGTGGAAAATGGGGAGTGGGAAGTAAAGGATAGAAAGTGGATAGAAGACCACACGAAAATTTGGAAGTTTGGCAAATAGCAATTCAACTTTCTGAAATGATATATAAGATATCCAGAAAATTTCCTCAAAGTGAAATTTATGGACTTACATCTCAAATGAGGAGAGCATCAGTATCAGTAGCTTCCAATATCGCTGAAGGTTCATCCCGGCAAAGCAAAACATAATTTAAACAATTTTTATATATGGCAAGAGGTTCTTTAAGCAAGTTAGAAACTCAGACAGTAATATGTTTAAGAATAAAATATTTAGAAACAAAGGAAGCTCAACAAATTATGGATTTAACTTGTAAAATTGGAAGAATGCTTACAGGTTTAATTAGAAAATGGGAGGCAAAATGAAAAACAAAAAACTACTTTCTACTTTCCACTTCCCACTTCCCGCCTCTAGAGGGCAAGTTGTCATCATTATGCTCATTATTGCTATGATTGTTGGTATTGTAATTCCTGCACTTGTTTTTATGTCAGGTAATGAAGCAAAATGGACAGTGAGAGAAACAAAAACTACGAGAGCGTTTCATTTAGCTGAGGCAGGGCTCGACAGAGGGGTTTTTAAATTAAATGAGACAGGGATTTGGGATATAGTTTGTGCCGGAGCAGTTGTTTCTGATTATAATGGTCAAACTATATTTTCCGATGTTGAAGGTGGTTATTACAAAGTAAAATTGTCTAGCGGTCCTGATTCAAATGAAGTAACAATAACCGCGTCCGGTAAGGATTTAGCTACTGCGGAATTCAGGACTATTCAGGCAGTTTATGCTAAAACGTGTGTAAAGGGTGCTCTTAATGCGGCGGCTATAAATGTCGGTGGTAATGCACAAATACATTGGGGTCCTATGTATTCGCTTTCCACCATTACTTGTGGTGCCTTATTTCCCAGAAAATATGCACGGGGTTACATTACTCCAAGATATACATCAGGTGCACTGCCAAAATACGGTTCTCTTGCTGATGAAGAACTTGCCGAATGGCATGCTGGCTACGATGTTCCGGATTTACCGGATATTAGATTTAACGATTATGCACTTGAAGCACAAAAAGTCACCGGAGCGCCTGCACTAGCTGGTGCAGTACAAACACCGGCAGGAAGTTCTTATTATGTGGGAAGTGGTGAATTTAAAAATTTGACTAATGCAACTACAAGAACATATTACATAACCGGTAACTGTTCATTCAAAAACTCATATTTGGCAGGCAATCTAATTGTTAGAGGCAATTTGGATGGTAATGGAAACGGAGCGGGCAGTCCTACAGTGAATGTTCCTCCTGATGCATGGAAAGAATATCAGGAATATTGTAACGATACTTCCGCGACGGGACAATATGAAACTGGTAGTGGGATTAATATTGATAACGGATTGCATACTTGCAAACCAACTGCTGCGTTAACTAAAATTTTGTTTAAAGGTTTTGCTCATATAGGAGGCAACATGACGTATTCCGGCAATCCCGGTTTTGTCGGTTGTGTTATAGTTATTGGCACTATGAGTGGAACAGGGACATTTGATATATATTATGACCCGGTTGCTGCATCAAACATTTTATTTAACAGCAGCAGACCTTCAAGAAGTTCTTGGAAAGAGCTTAGCCCGAACTGGAATTTGTAATATTTTTGTGAACACCTTTAAACTTGTATCAAAATTCAAGCCTGCAGGCGACCAGCCCGAAGCAATCAATCAACTTGTTGAAGGAATTAGAACCCAAGAACATCAGAACATTAGAACATTAGAACGCCGTTCTTCTAATCAGGTTCTACTCGGCGTAACCGGTTCCGGAAAAACATTTACTATTGCAAACGTAATTGCTCAGATAAACAAACCAACCCTTGTAATCTCGCATAATAAGACACTTGCTGCACAACTTTATTCCGAATTCAAATCATTTTTTCCGGAAAATGCTGTGGAATATTTTGTTTCATATTATGATTACTATCAACCCGAAGCATATATTCCACAAACTGATACTTATATTGAAAAAGATGCGTCAATCAACGACCACATAGACAGGTTACGATTGAAAGCAACCTCTTCTATTTTGTCAAGAAATGATGTAATAGTTGTTGCATCTGTTTCTGCTATTTATAATCTCGGTTCTCCGGACGATTTTAAGAGAATGTGTGTTGTTATTGAAAAAGGTAAAACATTACATCGGGATTTTCTACTGAAAGAACTTATTGGTATTCATTATGAAAGAAATGACATTGATTTTAGTAGAGGAAAATTCCGTGTCCGGGGTGATATAGTAGAAATATTCCCTGCAAATGCCGAGACAGCAGTACGTGTTGAATTTGACAACGACGAAGTAAAAAAGCTAACCGAAATAAACCCCTTGACAGGAAAGACTCTAGAACACAAGAACACAAGAACACAAGAACGCCCTTTGTCTTCATCCAGACATCGGACATCGGACATCGGAGATTCTAACGCCTCTCGTTATTTTGTTTATCCCGCCAAACATTTTGTTACTGAACAACCACGATTAGAAAAAGCAATTGAAGAAATAAAAAGAGAGTTACAGGACCGGGTCCAATTTTTCAAAAAAGAAGGAAAATTACTTGAAGCACAGCGGATTGAGCAAAGAACAAACTACGATATAGAAATGATGCGTGAGATGGGATATTGTCATGGAATTGAAAATTATTCAAGACATCTTTCGGGGCGCCCTGCCGAAAGCCGTCCTGGCTGTTTAATAGATTATTTTCCGGGAGATTTTCTTACCGTTATAGATGAATCTCATGTAACAGTTCCGCAGATTCGCGGTATGTATAATGGCGATAAAGCAAGAAAAGAAACACTTATAGAGTTTGGATTCCGTTTGCCGTCAGCACTGGATAACCGTCCTCAAAAGTTTGAAGAATTTGAATCAATTGTTAAGAATGTAATTTATCTTTCAGCAACCCCGTCAGAATATGAATTAAAGAAATCAAAAGGTGTTATTGTTGAGCAGATTGTTCGGCCTACTGGACTTATTGACCCGGAAATTGTGATTAAACCGACAGAAAATCAAATAGATGATTTAATCGCTGAAATAGAAAAACGTGTAGCAAAAAAAGAACGGGTGTTAGTAACTACGCTTACAAAAAGAATGGCAGAAGACCTTGCAGATTACCTCTTTGAAAAAAAGTTACGGGTTAAATATCTTCATTCTGATATTGAAGCGCTTGAGCGAATCGAAATTCTTGGCGATTTGCGAAAAGGAATATTTGATGTTCTGGTGGGAGTAAATCTTTTGCGAGAAGGACTTGATTTACCGGAAGTTTCTTTAGTCGCTGTTTTGGATGCCGACAAAGAAGGTTTTTTAAGAAGCGAAACATCCTTGATTCAGGTTTCAGGTCGTGCTTCAAGAAATATAAATGGTTTTGTAATTTTGTATGCTGACAATATAACAGGTTCAATGCAACGGGCGATAAGTGAGATGAGCCGTAGAAGACAAAAACAGGTTGAATATAACAAAAAACACAATATTACGCCTAAATCAATAATAAAAGCAATTAATGAGCTCGAAGAATTCCAATACAACGCAAAAAAAGAGTCATTAACACTATTGGGAGAGGATGGAATAAAATATGCCTCAAAGAAAAACATTCCTGAAATTATCTTACAACTTGAAAAAGAAATGAAAGACGCTGCCGACAATCTTAATTTTGAACTCGCTGCCGTGTTAAGGGACAAGGTTTTTGAATTAAAAGAGATGCAAGTTGCAAACAAAAAGAAAATTTGATAAAATGACACTGTTGAAAAAGCAACAGTGTCATTCCCGAGTGATTCTATCGGGAATCTATCAGCAAAAAACTATGAACTACGAACTAAACACTATGAACTTAATAAAGCTTGCGTTAAAAGAAGATACACCAAAAGGTGATATTACCACGAACTTGTTTATACCAAAAGATAAAATAATTTCTGCGGAAATTATGGTAAAAGAGAACGGAATAATTTGCGGTTTGGATATGGCAAAAATGGTTTTTCAACAATTGGATAAAAAAATTATTTTTAAAAAGAATGTCAAGGAAGGTCAAAGAGTTAAGAATAGGCAAGTAGTTGCGGAATTGAAAGGTAAGGCAAGAGCAATTTTGACCGGTGAAAGAACTGCCTTGAATTTCATGCAACACCTTTCAGGAATAGCAACATTAACAAGAAAATATGTAGAAATAGTCCGAGGTCCGATGTCCCTGCCTCGCCAATGTTTAGTGGCGGGCGATGTCCAATGTCCAAAGATATATGATACAAGAAAAACGACGCCTTTATTACGAGAATTAGAAAAATATGCTGTTCGGTGCGGCGGAGGGTACAATCACCGGTTGAATCTTTCGGATATGGTTTTAATAAAAGATAACCATTTAGAAATGGCTGAGGACCTGCCTGCCGGCAAGGCAGGTTTGGAGTTTAAAGTTAAGAAATTAAAGAAAGAAAATCCAAAAATAAAAATTGAGATTGAAGCCCAAAATATCAGACAAGTGGAAATATTTGTAAAATTAAAGCCCGATATAATTATGCTTGATAATATGAATTACCGCGAAATGAAAAAAGCGATAAAATATATCCATGAAAATTCAAATTCTGAAATAGAAATATCAGGCAATGTCAGTATTAAAACCATAAAAAAAATAGTATCTCTTAAACCTGATAGAATCTCAATAGGTAAAATTACTCATTCCGCACCATCACTTGATATCTGCTTGGAAATAGCTAAATAGATTAGTTTGTTGGAAATATTGTATAAAGAATGTAGTGGCTTGCCCTTGGCAAGCCGCAATAAAGTTCCTCTAAGCTAAATAGAATACAAAAATGATAGTTAAAAAACTAAACACTAAATATTTCGGTAAAAATATAATTTGGTTTTCAGAAATAGATTCAACCCAGGATTATGCCAAAAAAATTGCAAAAAAATCTGTTACGGGAACAATTATTGTTTCTGAAAAACAGTTAAACGGGCGGGGGCAGTTTGAACGGGGATGGGATTCGGGTAAAGGGGGACTTTATTTCTCGATAATTCTTAAACCGGTTATCTTGGATAAACCGCAAAAAATCCAGTTATTGACCTATAAAATGGCACTGGCAATAATTGATGTTTTTAAAAATACCTGTTCGGTTACCCGGATGAAAAATAAAAGATACTCCTGCTTTATTAAACCCCCGAATGATATTATGATTAAAATAGATACCGGAAAAGTAAAGAAAGAACATAAAAAGATTGCAGGAATTCTTACGGAAAGTTCCATAAGTAAAAGTAATGCTGAATGGGTTGTAATCGGTGTCGGAATAAATATCAACAATAAAATCCCTAAAAGTCTTAAAAATATAGCGATTTCGATGAAAGAAATTACAAGAAAAAAGTGGACTATTATAAATATTTTAAACAGGATAATCAAAAACTTTGAAAATTATCATTTTAGATTTACTGATAAAGAAATATTTGAGAAGTACAAAAAATATTGCAAAAGTTGAAAACCATGTTGATTTTCCCTAAAAATTTAATATAATATGTTTATAAGTCTGTCATTCCCGTGAAAGCGGGAATCTATAGGTTAGACTCCAGTGGCAATCCAGAAAAAATATTGGATTCCGCATCAAGTGCGGAATGACAATCAAAGTATCTTGTTGTAAATCACAGGGAATCAAAGAATAAATAAATATGGGTATTTTGAACGGTCTCAATAATTTGAATGCTATATGGCTTGTTATAATAATTGCAATAGGATTATGTTTTATAACAATATCTGTTGTTTTACTTCTTTTGGAAAAAGTGAAAAGGCAAACGGCAGAGGATTTTTCACAGCAGGATAAAACGATGATTATCGGGTTAGTTGAGGAAAGAATAGATGAGCTTACTGCAAAAATGGACATGTTCAGGGAGGATGTTGAATCATCTGTTCAGGCTGTTTTTAATAAAATATCAACAAAAATAGATGATTTAAAAACGACACAGGGCCAAAATCAACCGTCAAAAGTGGATGCGCTTGTGCCGGTAATTTCTAATCTTACAGAACACACGGAAGATATTTCAAGAAAAATAGACGGTATTCAGAAAAAGATGGAACAGGTAGAAATGAAGATTAACCTTGAGTTACAAAATAAAAATGGATAAGAAAATTATTTCGTATGTGGGATTTGGTGTCGGGATTGTTTTAATTTTAATAGGTAGCTGGCTTTTATATCTCAAAGAGAGAAATGTAAAAAAACCGGTTCTTCAAACTACCGCAACCGGAGAATCTTTTTCGCAACTATCTGATAAACAAAGCGGAAAGATAAGAAAGGTTGAGGTAGTAATAGCCACGCCAACAGCAACGTCTTCTAAATCTGATAGGTTTGCTAATTCAAATGTACCTACTTCAGTAAAACCGGAGACTGTTGTCAATAATGCAAACGGGTCGGATAAATTACAAAAAAGGAAAATAATTTTTCGTTATAGAAGTTCAAAGCCTAAAAATGTATTTCTTATAGGTGATTTTAATAAATGGGATAAAAAAGCAAATCCGATGAAAAAAGGTGTAAACTTTTTTTGGGAAGCTATGGTTTTGCTTTCGCCGGGTGAATATAAATATGCTTTTTTGGTTGATGGAAAACAAATAAACGACCAATATAATAAGAGAACGCTCCATCTTAAATCCGGCAAAGCATCCCTTCTTACAATAAAACCTTTACAATGAAACTACTTGCGGTTGATATTGGGAATACAACAATTAATTTCGGGTTCTTTGAAAATGGAAAATTAATCTCAAAAAGGAAAGTACTTTCAGGAAAGTTCAATAGAATTCCATATCTTGGTTCTGATAGGGCTATAATTTCATCCGTTGTTCCAAGCCTGACTTCAAGAGTGGGGAAAAAATTAAAAAAACCTGTAGTTGTTAACTATAAAAATGTTCGAGTAGAAATAAAGTTAAAAAATCCCAAACAAGTTGGTACTGACCGGCTTGTCAATGTTGTTGCAGCAAATGAGTTGTATGGTACTCCTTCAATAGTTATTGATACCGGAACTGCCACTACTTTTGATGTTATTTCTGAAAAAGGCGAGTATTTAGGCGGGGTGATTGCACCGGGAATTAAGATGTCTGCCGGTTCTTTATATGAAAGAACAGCAAAACTTCCAAAAGTAGAACCTCGGATACCTGATAATGTTATAGGTAAAAATACGGAAGAAGCAATATTGTCCGGAATATTTTATGGACATATTGGTTTGATAAAGGAGGTGGTAGAAAGGATTAAGGGTGACTTTTCAAATAGTAAAAAGTTAAAAATTATTTTAACGGGTGGTTATTCAAATTTTATTTCAAAATATTTTTCTAAGACCTCTTGGGAAAATTTTATAGTTGATGAAGACCTTACTCTACAAGGTCTTAAAATAGTTTTTGAAAATTTGCAAAACAAATAATTTAGTTATGTGTTAAACAGGTATGATGAGTGTTGTTTCATTACACATCACACATCACACTTTACACATTTTTCAAAGGAGGTAAAGTTGTGAAAAAGATTTTTAGTTTTTTTGTAATTTGTATTTTAGTTTCGGGTTATGGTTTTTCGGCAACGCTTGGTTTTGACGAACTTATCAATAAGCTTGAGAATACATATGTGAAACCATTAGCGAAAGATTTGGGTTCGGTTTTAGCAGGTGGTATGTTCCACTCAGGAAATACGCTTGGACTCGTGCCGGGTATTGATGTCGGAATTGCTACTGCTTCATCTATGAAACCTTCCGATGACGATATTATTCTTAAAACTAATCTTGGGAAAAAGCCGTACGGATTACCGTTTATCCAGCTTTCTAAAGGGCTTCCTATGGGTTTTGATATTACGCTTAGAGGTTTTCCTAAAACACAAGGTGTTGAAATGCTCGGTGCTGGTGTAAAGTACGGTATTATTGAAAAAGAATTTGCAGTTGTAAAAATGGGATTATCTGCCATGTATTCTTATAACCAGTTGAAATATTCAACATTCAAAGCAAGTGTCAATTCGCTTTCCGGCATTTTTTCTATAAAGATTCCTATGATAGAGCCATATATTGGAATTGCTTTAGATAGTACAAATCTTAAAACGGATTTTGCAACTGCTGAATTGGTTAGTGTCGGAAAGGTTTTGAATCTCAATGTTACTACAACTGCGACAAGATATGTCGGTGGTGTAAATTTTTCACTGATTCCATTCACATATATAAATGTAGCAGCTACATATCTAGTAGACCACATGGGAGTTGATTTTGGTCTTGGTTTGAAGTTTTAGGTTGACAATGCAATTTTATTAAGTATACTAACAGTTCTTTGAAACTTTTTTAACAGAGTTGCATCTAAGAGTAAATAAATGAAAGGGGGTGAATTGAGTTATGGCTATGAAGATAAAACCGCTTGGTGATAGGGTTATTGTAAAACCGTTAGAAGAAAAGGAACAGAAAAAAGGTGGAATTATTATTCCTGATACAGCGAAGGAGAAACCGCAGGAAGGAGAAATTGTTGCGGTTGGTCCCGGTAAAGTTGACGATTCGGGAAAGAAGATTCCGATGGATGTAAAGTCAGGTGATAAAATTCTTTACGGTAAATATTCCGGAACAGAAATAAAAATTGAAGATAAGGAATATCTCATAATGCATCAAGATGATATACTAGGGATAGTTGGTTAAAACGCAGATAACCGCAGATAAAAGGCGCAGATGTTCGCAGATAAAAATCAGTGGCGAGCAGCGTTAAAAAAATTAGCGGTAATCAGTGTATAGCGTATAGGGGGTAGAAGTAAAATGGCAAAACAACTGAAGTTTTCAGATGAAGCAATGCGAGCAATAAAATCAGGAGTTGATAAACTTGCAAATGCGGTAAAAGTTACGCTGGGACCAAAAGGCAGGTATGTTATACTTGACAAAAAGTATGGTTCTCCGACAGTAACTAACGACGGTGTAACAATCGCAAAAGAGATAGAACTTGAAGATCCGTTTGAAAATATGGGTGCAGAACTTGTGAAGGAAGTTGCATCAAAAACAAACGATGTAGCTGGTGACGGTACTACAACTGCTACACTTTTAGCCCAATCAATTGTTACTGAGGGTTTAAGAAATATTACGGCAGGTGCTAATGCAATTCATGTAAAAAAGGGAATTGATAAAGCAGTAGTAGTAGCAGTGAATTACATAAAAAAAGTTGCAAAGAAAATTCCTCAAGATGATCTTGGAAAGGCGAAAGATGAAATTGGCCAAATAGCTACAATTTCCGCTAATGATAAAGATATAGGAAATCTTATCGCTGATGCAATATTAAAAGTCGGTAAAGACGGTGTTATAACTGTTGAAGAAGGCAAATCAGCAGAGACTACACTTGATGTCGTTGAAGGTATGCAGTTTGACAGGGGTTATATTTCACCCTATTTTGTTACTGATGCTGAAAGAATGGAAGCAGTTTTGGAAGACGCTTACATTATCATAAGTGACAAAAAACTTTCATCAATGCAGGACCTTCTTCCCTTACTTGAAAAGATAGCACAGACCGGAAAGCAGTTTTTGATTATTGCTGAAGATATTGAAGGTGAAGCGCTTGCTACGCTGGTTGTTAATAAACTTCGCGGTACACTTAAATGTGCAGCAGTAAAAGCACCGGGTTTTGGCGATAGAAGAAAAGAAATGCTTGAAGATATAGCTACTCTTACCAAAGGACAGGTGATTGCCGAAGAGCTTGGTTTGAAAATTGAAAAAATCGGATTGGAAATGTTAGGTTCTGCAAAAAGAATCGTTATCGATAAGGAAAACACAACAATCGTCGGCGGAGCAGGAAATAAAGAAGACATAAAGAAACGTGTTAACCAGATTAAAAAACAGATTGAAGAATCAACATCTGATTACGATAAAGAAAAACTTCAGGAACGGCTTGCTAAATTAGTCGGTGGAGTTGCAGTTATTAACGTAGGTGCATCTACCGAAACTGAAATGAAGTCGAAGAAGTTTAAAGTTGAAGATGCAATGCATGCAACCCGTGCAGCAGTAGAAGAAGGTATTATTCCCGGTGGCGGAGTTGTTCTACTTCGTGCAATTGTAGAAGTTGAAAAACTCAAAAGCACTGATGTAGATGAACAAACCGGAATAAACATAGTTAAACGCGCTCTTGAAGAGCCTATTAGACAAATTGCAGAAAATGCCGGAGCGGAAGGTTCTGTAGTTGTTGAAAGGATACGGAAAGAGTCAAACGTTAATTTCGGGCTGGATGCTGAGACGGGCGAGTTCGTAGATATGATTAAAGCCGGTATTATTGACCCTGCAAAAGTTACTATTTCTGCCATACAGAATGCAGCATCAATATCAGGGCTTCTATTAACAACCGAGTGTCTCATAACAGATATTCCCGAAAAAGATAAAGCACCTATGATGCCTCCTGGTGGAATGGGTGGCGGAATGGGCGGCGGAATGTATTAATGGAAAAAACAGCTTCAATAGAAAAATAGTTATAAAAAAAGGGTAGGGTTTTCCTACCCTTTTTTTTATTCACGGAGTAAGGAGTTACTACTAAAATATTGATGTAGTTGCCGACCTTGGTCTGCATGATTTTCTTTAAAAAAAACCACTCCAAAAAAACTTGACAAAATACAGGAAATAAGTTATACTTTATAATAAGGTATCAAGAAGTATTTGAAGACTTCCGCCAAGTGGCGAAATTAGCCAAGGGCGGCGAAAAAGGCAACCCCTGAGAAATCAGGGTGAGTACGCAAAACCGAGGGCTAAGATAGTTACTTAAAGCTAACAGGTTGCCGATACACGACAAAAAACTATCAGCTTGCCAGGTTGCCGAATATTGATAAAGTTAATTAGAGATTAGAGAATTAGGTATTTGGAATTACTTAATTAACTAATTAACTAATTAATTTTCTCTGAATTCAGTAACTTGGTTTTATTTTTTACGTCGCATATGTAGTTGCTTGCCCTTGGCAAGCAAAAAAATAGATTTAGTTGTAGTTACCGGGCATAATTGTCGTCAGGCAGGTTTGTTAGATTAAAAGTTGTAGTCGCACCGTCTTACGGTGCTATGTCAAGATATGGTTGTAGTTACTGAGCTTGCTCGGTTATAATTTGTAGTTGCACGCCCTTGGCGTGCTATATGTGGGTACCAAAACAAAATGACCTTACTAAATAACCATAAATCAAATAAAGGTGTCGCACTACTCACAGTTGTAATTTTGCTTTTTGCTGTGATGATACTTATACTTACAGGCGCACAGCTTATAACAACCAGCATCAAAGAAAGCAGACACCAGCAAGACACAGTGGGTGAAGCTGAAAATGTTGCCAGATCCGGGTTAGTAGATACTATTGCTTGGTTTAAAAGACAACCAAACCAGCCGGTACATAGTAGCTATTCAGCACCAGTACCTCATACATGGGAAGATGGAGCTTTTAATCCTAATACAAGCACAGAAACTATTAATCAAAATATAGGACTTGTTAAAGAATATGAACTAAGTGAAAATGGTATAAGGTGGGCAAGATATGAAATTAAACGGCAATTAGATACCGTTGCTCCATATAACTTTCCATATGATCCGGAAGCAGCACATGATATTACCTCGGAACGTTTTAATCCGGGTACCGGACAAAAAGGAGACGGACTTGCATGGTCTTTTGTAAGTACCGGTTATGTTTATCGTCGTCATAATCCGGCTGTACCTTTTAATGTCCCTCCGAATGAAATAGTTTCTAAGTCAAAAATATCAACTGAGATTATAAGGCTTAGTTTGCAAGTTCCAACTTGCGCTGTTTTTGTGAACAATGGAGGTACTGCCCCGCCGCCTACATCAAACGCAAAAGTTATAATAGAAAAATATGCTAAAGTAAATGCAGGTTCAGTTGTTGGTTGTGGTCGTTCCTTGGGAACAACTCCGTTTATTGTTGATTATAGCGCCATTTCTACTGCTGCAACTGGTAGAGTATTGGGTACTCCGCAGTATCAATCATACCCGGGTACTGACTACACTGTATCTTTTGTTCTTGGGGTTTCAACTTTGCAATTGAGAGCGTTGGCTGATTATTCAGTTAATAGTGTCAGTGATTTACCTAGTCCTATGCCGGATATGGCGCTTATATATATCAACGGTGATGCTAATTTTACTGCAGAAAGACCATTGCGGTCAAGTGGTATTTTAATTGTAAATGGTAATCTTACAATAGATATTAATACAAGCAGTTTATATAGTGGAGTAATATATGTAAGTGGAATTGCGACAATTAATCCGCCTTGTTATATCAGCGGTTGTGTTATAGCATATCGCGGTTTAACATTATCTAACACAGCTGCTACTGATGTAGCAGAAATTGCTTATGACCAATCAATAGTAGATTCAGTTAGACAACGAATATGTCAATACAGGGAAAACAAATCAGCAATCCGGAGATTAGATATCCCGAATTTTTAGGTGACAATTGTCCGATGTCCCTACCTCGCCAATGTTTAGTGGCGGGCGAAGTCCAATGTCCAAGGTCTGGTGTAGTTGTAGTTACCGAGCTTGCTCGGTTAAGTTGTTGTAGGGGCGACCTTGCTTGTCCGCCAATGCTTTGTGGCGGAGTCGCCCGATAAAGGGTGGGCAAGCCCACCCCTACGCGGAAAAATTATTATGAACATCAAAATTAACAACAAAGGATTCAGTTTAATAGAAGTAGTTATTACTATGATAATACTTGTCATAATAGTATTGTCAATAACAAAAATACAATATTTTATGAGTAATCAGACTGTTAGAATAAAAGAAAAAACTTTTGCTACTCAAAAAGTAATACAGATGATGGAAGAATTAAGGTCACTTGTTACAGGTTTAGAAAAGGAACAGATTAACGTTTTAGATGATTATGACGATGGTAACACATATAATACTGTATTAACTACGGATAAAAACATAACCAACCCGTCAACAGTATCAAGCGATAATATTGGCATTAATAACGGTTGGAAATATTTAAGGCGTGTAACTATTCTTAGAGTTCCGGAAGATGCGTTTACCCGTAAAGTATATGTCAGAGTATATAAGGCATTGCCTTCTGACCCAACGCACCCCGAAACATTAGCAGAAACGATGAGTATCCTGAGAACAATTACAACAAAGTATGTTCCTACACAAGTTTTTGATTTATACGTTTTAGCATTAGAAAATGTTCCCGGGTATTCTGTTTTTTTCTTTACACTTAAGCCAATGTTTGAAAGGATGATAAGCGATATACAGTCAAGGTGTCCGGGTTTGGAATTACGGGTTCATTGGGTTACCCGCCTTTCGTATGGCAGGGACACACAATATGTTCCTTATGTTAACAAAACTAATCATACGAGCGATATTCCAATGCCATTTGTCTATTTTTACCCGGGATTATGCAGGGCGATAGATAATAGTGATTTTCTTTACTTTGATTCTGATAGAATGCAAGGCAGAGTAAGATTAGATGCAGCTGCAAGTCCTTATATTGATCCACTTGTTACAAATCCTTTAAGTTATGTTATGAGTGACAGGTTTAATCATGCATTAAGATATCCTGATGAGAAACGAATTTATGATTCAATATTTCCAAAACCTGAAGTAAGTTTGAGAATGTTAATAGAAGAAATGAATTCCGATGATCCTGTCATTCACAATAAGTGGAAGAATGTAATAATAGTAAATTTACACTCAGAACAGACGCCATATCCTCCTATCCGCAATTATTCAGATGCTGCTAAAGACCCGCAGGCTTTTCCTGATGTGCGTGTTGTATCTCATCCTGAAAAATTAAATTATCCTATTAATTCAGATATATCTTTGAGGGTCTATGCGTATTTTATGAATCCAAACAACCATCCGTATGTTCCGGTTTTACCAAGTTTACCGGTGGCAACGGTTTTTATACCTGATAAAGATATTCCTACAGGGTCAATACATGTAAACATAATTATTGGGAGTAGTACAGTTGATTATTCAAATTTACCTGCGACTGACCCTGCTAACTATCATGTTAGTCATCCTATTCCATTAACAAATACTTTAATTGAACTATATAATACTCCGTTAAGGCATCCTCCGAACCCAAGTGGTCGCGGATTACTTGCAACAAAATGGTTGTATGGTTTAGAATACATTCCTTGTCCGGTAGAAGATCCTGTTATTACTCCTGCTCCTTACTTTAGTCGTGACCTTGCTTGTCCTCTCGCGATACCCAAAAACACAGCAAGATGGATTATAAGATTTACCAATACAGCCGGTTCGTTAAATGGAATGAATACTTTTGAAACTCGTATTGGAAATAATACAACAACAGATTTTCCTAATTTATCAAGAACATATACATGGGTAGGTCCAACTCCGGCGGTTCCGGCTACAGAGAAATACCAATTTATGGGTGATCCGCGGCATTGTCCTTATTCAGATGTTAAACAAAGTAGTGGCTACAATTGGTATTTTACGCCGGTTCCTGCAGCAGATTATCAAGGATTTAGTAAAGCAACTAATGGTTGGTTGTCTACATGGATATATAGGGGAACGGATATTGATTTACCAAGATTTAACCAGACATATCGTCAAGGACTATTGAAAACACAGGCGATATTGACAGGTATAAGTGCGGCGACTTTTAGTTTTTATGGTATAGGAGGCGAATTCGGGTCTGAAGGTTATGCTCCTCTTGGTAATGGTATAGTATTTAATAGACTGCCATTTGTTACGGATGGTTCAACGGGTAGAAAGTATGTTAGTGAAATGATACCTGGGCTTGGTGTGAGTCCTGTCCTTTCTGATTATGATTCTTGCACTGATCATACTAGGGTTGAAACTGCTCGCATAGCTGCTATGAAAGATCTGTCGTGGTACTCAAAGCCCTGGTTAGGAGAGCTATATCCTGATAGTGAATATGCAAATTGGAATACTTATGGGAATTTACGGACAGGTACAACTCCCGATAGATTTTATCGTGCAAAATATCTTGATATACCCGGTGCTGTTTTTGATAGAAATAGAGATCCTTTCACCCTAAACCGGGGACTTCAATCGTTTGCAAACGGAGGACCTACAGGATTAGGTTCTGGTCCGCTTGAACAGATATACCGTGATAATAATAATGCGCATAGAGTTGACCCTTTAGGGTCAGCTCTTGCAAATATGTTCAATTTTTCTCTACCACAAGATTTATTAAAGCTTGATTACCCTATTAATCTTAACGTTAATACGGATTTCCCTCCCGAGTGGGGTGATCTTGATTATCAAGGTCAGAGGACTACTCTTTCAATTCCTGCTATTTCCGGTACCCCGAGAACTTATTATAATACTGATTTTGCCGGTCCTCCTGCAGGTAGTTGGAGTACAAGTTCAACACTAAGAGTAAGCAAAGGTACTGATAATTTTTATTTTGTAATTAATGGGTTGGCTTGGCAGTATGGAATTGGTTCAGCCCTGATAGGAAAGTTATGTTTGATGACAATAATTAGAGCGTTTTTAGATGGTGGTTTATACAGTACTGTTTTATCTCCTGCTATTCCTGAATTTAAGATTTCTCAGGTTCCATTATTAACTATAACCAGTCCAACAGATGTTGGTAATACATTTACTAATCCTACTTCAATTAATATCGCATGGAGCAATGATTGGAAACGATGGGGTGGTAATAATTATACCGAAGAATATCCTGCCGGTTATACTGAAGCGACAACACTTAAATATAGTTTGAAATATTCCAACGATAAAGGTTCGACATGGCATTATTGTGATGGCGATAGTGATACTACTCCGGGAGAAAAAAATTCAGGGCACTTTGTTACTACTCCTCCATTAACTTATACGTGGAATGTACCTGCAGCAGATTTTCCGACAGGTTCTTACTTAATCCGTGTGGAATGTTATAGGGAGACTATTGATTTACACTACAGTTATAACCAACTACAGCTTTTTATTAAGAGATGAAACAGTTGAAAAAGTCTCCTAATCAAGATATGTTGTATCATAATTGTAGCCGCACCGCTTCGCGGTGCCAAAATAATATGAATTTCCATCCTAATCCCAATAATCATAAATCAAATAAAGGTGTCGCACTACTCACAGTTGTCGTTTTGCTTTTTGCTGTGATGATACTTATTCTTACAGGAGCGCAACTTATAACTAACAGTTATAGGGAAAGCAAACAACAACAAAATACAGTAGCTGAAGCTGAAAATGTTGCAAAATCCGGTTTAGTAGATGCAATTTCTTGGTTTAAAAGACAAGAAGCACAGCCGGTACACAACAGTAGTCATTCACCGCTTCATTCTTGGGAAGACGGGGCATTTAATCCAAAAGAAGTAAAATTGGATACTATAGATGAAAACATGGGTCTTGTTAAAGAATATGAATTAAGTGAAAACGGTATAAGGTGGGCAAGATATGAAGTTAAACGTCAGTCAGAAACTATTGTTCCTGATGCTGCACAAGATATTACCGCAGAACGTTTTAATGGAACTGAACAAAAAGGTGATGGTCTTGCATGGTCTATAGTTAGTACCGGTTATGTTTATCGTCGCAAAGCAGCGATACCTTTTAATATATTTCCAAATGAAATAGTTGCTAAATGTAAGATGTCGACTGAAATCATCAGGATGAATTTACAAATACCCGCCTGCGCTTTTATTGTAAAAGACGGAGGAACTGCAGGACATGAGACTGTCAATCTATTCCCAAATGGTAGAATAAATGGTGGCAGTAGTGGTACTGCTTGCGGACGTTTTTTAGGACAACCACCGCTTCTTAGTGGCGGTACGGTAATTGGAAGTTCTTTATATTCGGTAGTTTTAAATGACCCAACTATAAAATATGTACTTGGAATCTCAACTATTGAGTTAAAATCACTGGCTGATTTTACGGTTGGTAGTGTAAATTCTTTGCCGAATCCTTTACCTGATATGTCGCTTATATATATCGACGGAGATGCTACTTTTGACTTATCAAGACCATTAAAAGCAAGCGGGGTTTTAGTTGTGAATGGTAATCTTACAGTAAGTGCCGGCTCAAGCAGTTTGTTTAGCGGGCTTATATATGTAAGTGGAACTATCACAATTAATCCACCCTGTGATATAACCGGTTGTGTAATAGCTTATAGCGGTTTGACATTAAATAATTTAAGTACCAGTGATATAACAGAAATTGATTATGATAATAATATATTAACTGCAGTCAGACAACGAATATGTCAATATAGGGAGAATAAATCGGCACATCGGACATTAAGCATCCCGAATTTTTAGATAGTAATCGTACGAAAGTTTCGTAGTGGCTTGCTCTTGGCAAGCCCTGTAGTTAGCGACCCTGACTGCCGTCAGGCAGGCTTGGTCGCCCGATAAGGTTTTTCTGATAATGAAGGGTGGGCAAGCCCACCCCTACGCGAGAAAGTCTGAAAAATATGGACTTTAATTTGTGAAATCAGGGAATATCGGTTATTTCAGCGGACTCAAAAACAATTATGAACACCAAAATTAATAATAAAGGTTTTACTTTAGTGGAATTAGTGATTACTATGGTAATACTTGTTATAATTGTATTATCAGTAATGAAAATACAATATTTTATGAGCAGGCAAACAATTAGAATAAAAGAGAAGGCGTTTGCCACTCAAAAAGTAATACAGATGATGGAAGAATTAAGGTCGCTTGTTTCAGGTTCAGAAAAAGAGAAAATCAATGTTTTAGACGATTATGACGATGGTGTTGCATATAAACCTGTATTAACTACAGATAAAAACGTAACCGACCCATCAACAGTATCAAGCGATAATGTAAGCGTTAGTAATGGTTGGAAATATGTTAGACGGATATCTGTGTTTAAAGTTCCCGAAGAATCTTTTGTCCGTAAAGTATATGTCAGGGTATATAGATCATCACCTTCCAATCCGTCAGCATCTCCGGAAATATTAGCAGAAACAATGAGTATTTTAAAAACAATTTCGTCGCCATATGTTCCTACGCAGGTTATGGATTTATATGTTTTAGCGATAGAAAATGTTCCCGGGTGGTGGACTAATTTATGGACAATGAGACCTATGTTTGAAGGTATAATACAAGATTTGCAAACAAGATGTACAGGGTTTGAAATACGAACCCACTGGATTACACGTCTTTCATATGGCAGGGACCAGCAATATCTCCCTTATATCAATAGAGCTGATTTTACGGGTAGTATTGTTATGCCATCTGTCTATCTTTATCCCGGGAAAACTCAGAAAGTAGATGGTGGCGAATATTACTTTTATGATCCTGATAGAATGCAATGCAGGGTAAATGTTGACGGTGTACCTAAAAATGGTCCGGTTACAGATGCTAAAAGTTATGCTATGAGTGACAGGTATAATAATGCGGTAAGATATCCTGATGAGTTACGGATTTATAACGCCGCAGTTGCTGCGACACCCTTAGGTAACCCGCCACCTGAAATAAGTTTAAGAATGTTATTAGAAGAGCTGAATTCAGGAGATATTAATAGTAATAAAAATATAATATTAGTAAATTTACACGGAGAACTTCTGCCTGTACCACCTATCCGTAATTATTCAGATGCTGCTAAAGACCCACAGAGTTTTCCGTATGAGCGTGTGGTATCACATCCTGAAAACTTACGGTATCCTAACAATTCTAATATAACGTTGAGAGTCTATGCGTATTTTATGGATCCGGGCAGCCATCCGGGTAATCCAACTTTACCGGTTGCGACGGTTTTTATACCTGATAAAAATATTCCTACAGGGTCAATTGAGGTAACAAGAATTGTTGGGAGTGATTCTGTTAATTATCAAAGTTCAGTGGTTACTGAAGACCCTGCTAGATATGAAGTTAGTCATCCTATCGTAGGAACTACTTTAATTAAACTATATAATACTCCATTAAGGCATCCAGAAGCGCCAGATAATACTGGATTATCTGTAGCACAATGGGTATATGGTTTGGAATATATTCCTTGTCCTGTAGGAAATGATTTTAGTCAGGATCTTACTGATAATCATCATCAAAGACCCAAAAATACTGCAAGATGGATTATAAAATTTACAAATACACTTGGTGCGCTAAATGGAATGAATACTTTTGAAACCCGTATTGGAAATGACCTTACAACAGGGACACCTCTTAACAAACCAAGTAATTTATCAAGAACATATACCTGGGTAGGAGTCACTCCACCGCTTACTGAACAATATCAGTTATTAGGTGATGCACGGCATTGTCCTTATGCAGATGTTAAACAAAGACATGGCTATAATTGGTATTTTGCTGCTGTTCCTTCTGGTCCTAACGATTACAATGGTTTTGATAAAACGCAAAATGGCTGGAATGGTCAACTTGAGATTGATATTCCAAGAATTTTCTCAATATACCGTCAAGGACTATTAAGGACCCAGGCAATATGGTCATCTATAAACGGTTTCTGTTATTTTTACTATGGGTTAGGGGGTGAATTTGGAAGTAATACTGAACCTATAGAAAATTCAATGGCGTTTGGAGAATTACCATGGATTACGGGTTCTGGAGTAGGTGTTATATATGTAGATGAGATATGGCCGGGTTCTGGGGTATCCGCTCCATTTTATGGTGGTGTTACAGATACCACTTCCCGTCATCCTAATAGTCGTATAGTTGCTAAGAAAGATAATAACTGGTACTCAAGATACTGGTTGGGAGAATTATACCCAGATAATGTATTTGCAACACAATGGAACATTAACGGTAACTTACCAACAGGTATATCTCCTAATGAATATTATCGTGCACAATATACTACTTTTGGTGATTTTAATACAAATAGACTAACTGTGACAGCGGATAGAGGATGTACAACATTTTTAAATGGTGGAAGTGTTCCGGGAAAATACTTTAGGCATATGTATGGTGGAAATGGAAATATAACGGCATTGGGAACATATATTTCAACTATTTTTAGTTTTCCTTTACTGGACGCAATATTGGCTGACAGACCGTTTAAACTTGATGATACTGGAGATGAACCTGATGAATGGAATGATGCTATTTATAGCAGTCAAAGAACTATCCTTTCAATTCCTGTGGTTGGTGGTGTTTCCAGAACTTATTATGATTCTACAAGAGCTGGTTGTACCGCTTCTTCCACAGTAAGAGTGAGTTCCGGTACGGTTAGCAGTTTTTATTTATCAGTTTCCGGATTCGCAATTCAGGCAAATTTTGGAGCTGCTCAGATAGGGAAGTTTGCTTTAACGTCAGTATTTAGAACATTTTTAGACGCAGGTCTATATACCGGGCAAGATTGGATTTCTCAGGTCCCTTTAGTAGCTATAACAAATCCTACAAATGTTCATTCTACATTTAGTACTTTTCCAATTATTATTGAATCAAGTATAAACTGGAAACGGTGGGGCAATGAAGATTATACTGAGGAATATACTACTTTAGCTCCTTCGTATAGCGAGACGACACCGCTTGTATATAGTATAAAATATTCCAGCGACAGGGGTGCGACATGGCATTATTGCGATGATAATAGTTTAACTACTGCAGGACATAAGGATACATTCCATGACAATGGTACCTCTTATTCCTGGGATGTATCAGATGCAGCGCTTTTTCCAAAAGGTTCATATATAGTACGCGTGGAGTGTTATAGGCGAAATCTTGATTTACATTACAGTTATGACCAAATCCAAATTTATATTCAAAGGTAAAATATGAAAAGAAAAGGGCTTACCTTAATTGAAGTAATTATTTCATTAGCTATTTTCCTTATAATTGTTCCCGGTGTAAGCATGTTGCTTATTAATGTTACACGCGGTTTTACTTCTTTTGAAGTAGCAAATACTTTAAAGAAAACTAATCAGGAGACGCTTAACCGGATATACTTGAGGTTATCCGAATGTAAAAGAATCTTTGATAATAGCCCGACAGGTAATGACTATTCAACAAGAATAGATACTTCTACGGTTGCAGGTTGTCCTAAAGGATTAAGCGATAGTCACCTGCCAAAAATTGAAGAGGGTGCTATTGTCGCTCCCGGAACTTTAGTATCCAGTCCTACTTCTGTCGGTAATAGCCTTTTTTTTGCTACTAATGATTCAGCAAAAAGTGTATTTGATGCAGTTAATAATATCACTCATACTATAGATGTGTATAGGTTTAACTATTATTACCTGACTTCTGATAATCCGAGGTCAATAACCGATAGGCAAAGTTACAGGATTGTTGAATGGCGAAGTGTTTTATATGCCGACTATTATCAATTAATGAATATCCCGCTAGCTTCAAGGACAGAAACCATTAAAGGTCTAGTCGCTCCTCCAAACAATGTTGTTTATGCCTGGAACGCATCAGAAGAAGTTTCTTCCGTAGCTTTTTGGACTTTGGACGGAGCAGGTAATATGACACCAATTGTCAACCCTACTTATAAAATACCTAAATTTCAATGTAAAGTTTTAACAGAAATGATTACAGGTATAATGGGCAGTGGTTATAAATATGGCATATCACCTAATAGTTCTGTTCCTACTGTTTGGGCACGTGCTCCTAAAATTGTTCCACAGTATGCAATTGCTGCCGGCAACTTCCCCGGTGGTTTTGAGGTAGTTATTGTAGGTAATCCCGGTGGTAGAAAAGTTTTTTTACGTAGTGTGTTAGTTGCTCAAGGTGCTATGGCAGGAATTCTTGGCGACGACCAATTGGTGCTGTGCAGTGTCCGTGACCTCTGGTAAACTTCCGTCAAATATCATTCTTGTCTTTTACAGACCGATTCACAATTAATAACAATCAAATTTTCTCCTTCACAATACCCCGTCAAGTGAAACTTGACGGGGATAAAGAAAAGGAGAACCTTGATACCCTGCGGCTTGCTGCAGGGAGATTCATTTTCCTTTTTGCAGCGGCTTTGTAGCGGCAAAGCGAAGCTTTGCTTTTGGAGAACATCTTTATATGAAACAAGCAGAGCTAACGCTCTGCGGCTACAATATTAGGATTACGAATAAGCTCGACTCTTAACTCCCAAAACTTGACTTTCCTTTTATGAAATGTAAAATGTTTACATGTCGCAAAAATTAAAACAAGCCCAGTTTGTTCACCTTCATAATCATACAGAATACTCTCTTTTAGATGGTGCCTGCCGTATTTTGGACGATAAAGGTAATCCTGCAATGTTATTGAAGACAATGGGAGAATATGGGTTTTCTGCACTTGCCATTACCGACCATGGCAATATGTTTGGTGCTATTGAATTTTACAATGGATGTCTGAAAGCAGGTATAAAACCGATTATAGGGATTGAAGCGTATCTCGCCTCAAAATCACATAAAAACCGAACTCAGGGTGAAAAAAATTATCATGTAACACTTCTATGTAAAAATGAGACCGGTTATAAAAATCTGACAAAATTAACATCAATAAGTTATCTTAATGGTTTTTATTATAAACCGAGAATAGACAAAGAACTTTTGGAAAAATATTCTGAGGGACTTGTTGTCTTGTCCGGTTGTCTTCGTGGCGAGATAGCTATGCTTCTTAGTGAAGAAAAGATTGGCGAAGCTAAGAAAACTGTTGATTTTTATAAACAGGTTTTTAAAGATGATTTTTATATTGAACTGATGGAAAATGGAATGCCTGAACAAAAAGTAAGTAACGAAAAGTTGATAGCACTTTCAAAAGAAATGTCTGTCCCGGTTGTTGCTACAAATGACTGTCATTATTTAAAAAAGGAAGACTCGGTAGCTCATGAAGTTTTGGTTTGTATTGGTACTGCATCCACGCTTGATGACCCCAAACATATGAAGTTTGCAACTAATCAATTTTACTATAAAACACCCGAGGAAATGATTGCTGTTTTTAAAGATGTTCCTGATGCTACAAAAAATACACTTGCCATTGCAGAGAAATGCAATCTTCAGATTGACTTTGGAAAACTTTATCTTCCTTTATATACTGTTGAAAGTGGTTTTACGCTGGATTCTTATGTAAGGAAGCTCTGTGAAGATGGTTTGAAAAAACGCTATGGCGAAGTCACAGACGAAATAAAACGCCGGCTGGAACACGAGTTGAAAATTATTTCGGATGCGGGATATTCCGGTTACTTTTTAATTGTATGGGATTTTATCCAGTATGCAAAAAAGAACAATGTACCTGTCGGTCCCGGGAGAGGTTCCGGCGCCGGCTCAATTGTTTCGTATCTTTTGGGTATTACTGATGTTGACCCGCTGAAATACGGACTTCTTTTTGAGCGTTTTTTAAATCCTTCCAGAATAACAATGCCTGATTTGGATATAGATTTTTCTGATGAAGGGCGTGAAAAAGTAATAAATTATGTAAGAACTAAATATGGCAGCGACAGAGTTGTACAAATAATAACGTTCGGTTCCATGCTGGCTAAAGGTGTAATAAGGGATGTAGGCAGAGTACTTTCAATCCCGCTTACCGAAGTCAATAAGATTGCGGGCATGATTCCCAAAGTATTGGGCATAACTTTAAGCCAGGCGCTTTCAATGGTTCCTGAGCTTCAGGCACTTTATAAATCAGATGAAAGAATAAAAAAATTGGTGGATATCTCGCTTAAACTTGAAGGGTTGAAACGGCATTCAGGAGTTCATGCTGCAGGAATAGTGATAGCAAAAGACGACGTAACCAACTACGTGCCGTTATCAAAAACATCCGACGATGTTGTAACCACGCAGTATGAAGGTAAACTTCTTGAAAAGATGGGTCTTTTAAAAATGGATTTTCTCGGATTAAGAACACTTACGGTTATTCGTGATGCTGTCGAACTTATAAGAAAAAAGCATAAGATTGATATCGATATAGAAAACCTTCCTTTAGATGATAAAAAAACATTTCAGTTACTGTCTGATGCAAAGGTTGACGGTGTTTTTCAGGTTGAGAAATCAGGCATGCGGGATTTACTTAAAAAACTGAAACCTAAACATATTTCAGATATTATAGCGTTAATTGCACTTTACAGACCCGGTCCGATAGGCAGCGGTATGCTTGATGAATTTGTTGCAAGATATCATCAAAAAGTAAAGTTCAAATATGAACACCCTATAATGGAAAGTATATTAAAAGAAACATACGGCATTATTGTCTATCAGGAACAGGTTATGAAAATAGCGACTGACCTGGTCGGACTGTCTCTTGCGGAAGCCGATACTTTCAGGTCTGCAATGTCCAAAAAAAATGTTGAATTAATTGAACAATACAGGGAAATGTTTATTGACGGTGCAAAAAAGAAAGGATTTACAAGGGCAGTTGCAGAAAAAATATTTACTAATATAAAAAGTTTTGGCGAATATGGATTTAACAAGTCCCATGCTGCTGCATATGGATTTATAACCTACAGGACTGCATATCTTAAAGCAAATTATCCCATCGAATTTTTTACGGCTCTTTTATCTTCTGAAATAGGGCATACCAGTATAAGTAAAGAAACTGAAAATAAAATTGTTCAGTATATTAAAGACGCGGAAGATTTTGAAATAGATATTTTCCCGCCGGATATTAATAAATCGTATTCAAAATTTGCAATAGAATCGGTAAATATGCCTGAATCCGGTAACTCTGTTGATGAACAAAAGCAGGGTAATAAGAAAAAAGGTATAAGATTCGGTTTGGTAGCAATAAAAAATATCGGTGAAGGTGCTATTGAAGCAATAATTATAGAGAGAGAAAAAAATGGGGAGTTTAAATCAATAAGCGATTTTACAGCAAGAATAGATTTCCACAGTGTTAATAAAAAAGTGCTTGAATCGCTTTGCAAGGCAGGTGCCTTCGATAAACTTTTGCCTAAAAGAGGAAATATTCCAATGAGAGATGTTTTCTGTGAAAATACAGAAAATATTATTTCTATTAGCGCAAGGAATCAGAAACAAAGGGAAAGCGGACAGTCGATGCTTTTTGATTTAATGACACCGTCTAACGAAGCGGCAGATATGAATGATAAGTTTGACGATTTACCAAAAGAAAAGCAATGGCATGAACACCAGTTTTTAGCGAACGAAAAAGAAGTATTAGGGTTTTATTTATCAGGGCATCCACTGGCAAAATATTCAGATGAGATAAAAATCTATACCAAAACAAATATTTCAGAAATCAAGAAAAATTCTAACGGAGGCAGCGGAATTGTTCGCGTTGCCGGGATTGTCGCTAATTTAAGGCGTATGGTATCTAAAAAGAAAGAACAATACGCAAGATTTAAGTTAGAAGATTTAGATGATGAAATAGATGTTCTTGTTTTCCCTAAACTTTTTAATGAATACGGCAAAGATACTTTAAAAATGGATGAAATGCTGGTTGTTTCCGGGAGATTAAATACTGAAACTGAACCACCCGAGATAATTGCTGAGGAATTAGTTTCTTTCAAGCAGGCAAGGAAAATACTTGTTCGCAAAATTACTATTACAGCTAATAGTGTTGCTCTTGAAAAATCAACACTTGAAAAATTGAAGGATTTTTTAAAACACCATCACGGGATAGCTAATGTTGAGTTCAACCTGATAGGTCATTTAAATAAAAATAATACAAAAATTCTTACAAATATAGAAGTCGAGCCCAACGATACGGTTATATCAGGTATAGAGAAAATATTGGGTAAAGGTGTCGTTAAATTTTCTTGACAAAACTCTTGTTTTTTGCTAAATTGTATAGCTAATAAACCCATATTATTGGATATAGCAGTCGGTTTTATCCGGCCCGTTTATTTGGGTCTGAATTACGTAGTTGCACCTTATTTGGGTTTGAATTACGTAGCCGCACCGCCTTGCGGTGCTATTGTAGTTGTTTGCCCTTGGCAAACCATGATGTTTAACTAAAAATATAATACTAAAACAGAAAATGGATAAAATATCGCAACTAGGTCAAGTTTTTACACCTCCTTCCGTTGTATGCCGGATGCTGCAATTAAGAAAAAAATATGGTAAAGTTCTAGAACCGGCAAGCGGAGACAATATATTTGTTAATAGTATCCCGGGTTGCGTGGGGATTGAAATTGATCCGGTCTGCAACAGGGGACGTTCTTTGAATATAGATTTTTTCGATTATTCGTTGGATAATAAATTCGATACAATTATCGGAAATCCGCCGTATGTTCGTTACCGTGATATTTTAACATCAACAAAAAAGAAATTAAATTCCAGTATTTTCGATTCACGGAGTAATCTTTACTTGTTTTTTATTGAAAAATGTATTAAACACTTAAAGGATAGCGGAGAATTGATTTTTATTACGCCTCGTGATTTTTTGAAAGCCACATCAAGTATTAAATTAAACAAATTTATTTTTGAAAACGGAACAATTACAGATGTCGTTGATTTGGGAGATAGAAAAATATTTAATGGTTTCAGCCCTAATTGTATAATATGGCGATTTGAGAAAAATGATTTTAGCCGGAAGACAAACAGTAGTAAAAATTTTGTTTTTTATAACGGGCAGCTGCTTTTTACCGAAAATGTTTATCCTGTAAAGTTTAGTGATATATTTTATGTAAAAGTAGGTGCAGTAAGCGGGAACAATGAAGTTTTTATAAACAGTAAGTACGGAAATTTAGATTTCGTTTACTCCGGCACTTGTAAAACAGGCAAAACGGTAAAAGTGATTTTTAATAAAAAGATTAAATATTTAGATAAATATAAGAATATTTTGTTACAGCGTAGAATAAAAGAATTTGACGAATCAAATTGGTGGACTTGGGGACGCAGTCATTATTTAACGAAAAAGAAAAGAATTTATGTGAATTGCAAAACCCGGAATGCTAAACCGTTTTTTATTCATAAGTGTATTAATTATGATGGTTCAGTATTGGCAATATTTCCGCATAATCAGAAACTCGATCTAAGAGAACTTTGTGAAAATATGAATGAAATTAATTGGAATGAGCTGGGATTTATTTGTGACGGAAGATATCTGTTTTCACAAAAGAGTATGGAGAATAGTTTGTTGCCGGGAAATTTTAATAAATATATTGACTGGCGAAATTAGATGTTATTAAAAGATAAATAAAAAGTATTTTCTGGTTATTTCATTATACATACAACATTGTACATTACACGATTTTAAAAGGAGGAATGTTTATGTCTAAGAAGTTAGTTGGTTTTATTATTTTTACCGTTTTTGTTTCAAAGTTATTTGCCGTAGCACCGCAGACAACAACATCACAAACTACAACACAACCGGTCACAACACAACCGGCAGCAACACCATCAGTTACAACACCACCGGCTACGACACCATCAGTTACAGCGCAACCGGCCGCAACACCATCGGTTACAACACCACCTACTGCAACACCATCAGTTACAACGCAACCGGCTACAACACCAAAGGTTTCAACACCACAAACTACACCTTTACAATCTACGTCACCACAAGTTATAAAAACTCAGCCTACACAATCGACTGCAACACCACAAAAATCAGGTACGGTAACCAAGACTGGTTCTACAATGGTAGTTTCGCAACCTGTTGCAAAACCTGTTGATTATTACCAAATGTTAAAATCAACAGAGTCCTCAAAAAGACGTACAGCTGTTGATAATATAGGAAGGTTAAGAGATTCGAAGGACGTCCCCGTTTTAATTGGAGCGCTTAATGATTCTGACTCGGGTGTGAAGCTTGCTGCTTGTGAGGCACTTGGTCTTATGAGGGAACAGTCAGCAACGGATAAGATTATTGCATTATTAAATGATAAAGAACCGCAGGTAAGGCAAAGTGCATGTATTGCGCTTGGTTATATCGGAGATCCAAAAGCACAATTACCTCTCGTAGAAAGAGTGAAAAATGACCCGGATAGCTCTGTGAGAACACAAGCGATTTTAATCTTGGGGAATATGCGTTCACAATCAGCGGTTGATATATTTATCCCGTTACTAAAAGATAAAAATTTGGATGTACAGCTTTTGTCAGCACAGGCGTTAGGTAAGATTGGTGATGCAAAATCAGCACCTATGATAAAAGAGACATTAAATATATCGCTTGGAGCAATAAAAAATGAAACAGATTCTTACCGGCAAGTTCAATATAAAAGGTTGATTTTAGAATTAATTAAAGCATCGGGTGAATTAAAAGATAAATCATCTGAACCGGATTTAGAAGCACTTTTGAAAAATGATGACAAATCGATAAAGATTGCCGGCGCTTCTGCACTTGGAAAAATCGGAAATAAGTCAGGGCTTCAGGTTGCAAAGGATCTCGTAAATGATAAAGATGAAACTATAAAGACCCAGTCGATTGAAGCTCTTGGAAATATTGGAGATGTTTCTGCAATACCCGTTCTTGAAAAAATATATAATACTGATTTGAATAACAATATAAAAGAAGCAGCAAAAGTATCACTATATAAGCTTGGTTGGCAGCCGCCAAAAGCCAAGCCGGCAGTGAAACCAGCAGTGAAGAAGGAGATTAAGAAATGAGAAAAATAGATGTCAAATATAAAAAATTGTCCAATGTCCAATGTCCCTGCCTCGTGGCAAGGCGGGCAATGTCCAATGTCAAATATAAATGGTTAATATTTGCATTTTTTATATTATTATTGACTTCGGACTTCGGACTTCGGACTTCGGACTGTCTTTTCTCCGAAACCCCTAAACCTTCGGAGATAATTGACATTCAGACTGCGGAGGTTGTGGAATACTCTAATTACGAATTAAGTTTTCGTATGTATGGTTCCGGCGGGGTTCTTTCAAGGATGGTTTTCGGAGTTTTTAAACCGATTAATATTGGTATGTCGTGGGATATTAATCATCTTATCGGGGCCGGTTCTACAAAGGTTGATACAATGCCGCCGGCAATATTTTTTAAGGCAAGAGTTTATTCCGGCGGGTTGATGATTCCTGCAATTGCTATCGGATATGATGGTCAGGGTTATGGGAATTTTAATAAAGATATAGATAAATACCAGTACAGGGAAAAAGGCGTTTATTTAGCTTTGACCAGAGAGTTTCTTGTCCCGGGTTTTGAAACAACTTTTGGATGTAATATATACGATTTTGATAAAGAAGGAGTATTCGGGTTCGTTGGAGTAAACTATGGAGTAGAAAACAAACTTCTTCTTCTTGGAGAATATGATAATATCCGGTCTACTCCGGGAAATCGCGCCAATCTGGGAATAAAATTGCTTATTACGAATAACGTTGATGTGGAATTAGCAGGGAGAAATCTTTTTAAAGGTCCCGGATCTGAAAGGTTAGTAATAATCAGGTATAAGGGTAATTTTTAGTATAAGAATTTAAATAATTTATCGCAGAGAACACAAAATATTTGCAGATTACGCAAAAAAAAAGAGACTTTTTCTGCGGTTTTTGCGAAATCTCCGCGTTTCTGCGAAATGTCGAGCAAAGCGAGGACTAACTTGTAAATATATGGCTAATGAAATAAGTACTCTTGATTTTGAAAAACCTGTTATAGAACTTGAAGACAAAATATTAGAATTAAAGAAAATGTCTGAAGAGCACAAGCAGGATTTTTCTTTAGAGATTAAAAAACTTGAAGAAAAATGTGAAAATCTAAAGATTGAAATTTATTCAACGCTTACTCCGTGGCAAAAGGTTTTGATAGCGAGGCATCCCAGCAGACCTCATACGCTTGAGTTTATAAATTTAATAATGACGGATTTTATTGAGCTTCACGGCGATAGAAGGTTTGCCGAGGATAAGGCAATCGTTTGCGGGTTTGCAAAATTTAACGGTGAAGCGGTTGCCGTTGTCGGACATCAGAAAGGCAGGACTACCGAAGAAAATATGATGAGAAATTTTGCAATGGCAAATCCGGAAGGTTACAGAAAGGCACTTCGCATTTTTAAACTTGCTGAAAAATTTGGAAGACCGATTATAACATTTATTGATACTCCCGGTGCATATCCCGGAATAGGTCCGGAAGAGAGAGGGCAGTCGGAAGCGATTGCCAGGAATCTCCTGGAGATGTCTCAGATAAAAGTTCCAATTATTGTTTGTATAGTTGGGGAAGGCGGTAGCGGTGGGGCACTTGCGATTTCCATAGGCGACCGTTTGTTGATGCTTGAGAATTCTATTTATTCTGTTATTTCGCCTGAAGGGTGCTCAGCGATTTTATTTAAAGACGGTAACTCTAAAATTTCTGAAGTAGCAGAATCATTGAAACTTACCGCGCAAGATTTGAAAAAAGCTTCAATGATTGATGAAATTATAAAAGAACCGTTAGGTGGCGCTCATAGGAATGTGGATGAAATAGCAAAAGCACTGAGTTTAAGTATAAAAAAGCATCTGACAGAACTTAAAAAATTAACTATAGACAAGCTTTTAGAAGAAAGATATAAAAAATTCAGGAACATAGGTGAATTTAAAGAAATAAAACGCAGAAATCCACAGGTGAAAAATAAAGCAGATATCCGCAAATAATCAGCAGTAATCAGCGGTTGAGAGTATCAGCAGTAATCAGCAATCGAAATTATCAGCAGTAATCAGCGATTGAAAGTATCAGCAGTAATCAGCGGTTGAGTAAATCAGCGGTAATCAGCGATTGAAAGTATCAGCAGTAATCAGCGATTGAGTATATCAGCGGTAATCAGCGATCGAGTAAATCAGCGGTAATCAGCGTTTGGGAGGGAGTAAATGGATAAGTACAATGATGTTGATTCGTTGGCATGGGATGCAGTTTTTGGAGATGATGAGACAAAGAAGTATTGCCGGTATCTTATTAGAAAAAAAGCACAGGAAAAAGGAATAGGACCGTCGTCACTTTACGAGCTTTATAAAGCGATGGGAAAAGGCGAGGTTTCCGGTTTTTCTGTTCCTGCAATGAATATTCGCGGAATGGCTTATGATATGTCCCGTGCAGCATTTCGCGCGGCAAAAAAGACAAAATCAGCTGCAATACTCTTTGAGATTGCGAGAAGCGAAGTCGGATATTGTGACCAGAAGCCGTCTGAGTTTGTTTCAGCTGTACTTGCGGCTGCACTTAAAGAGGATTATAAATATCCTGTTTTCATTCAGGGCGACCATTTTCAGGTTAAAGAAAAGGGGTATAAAGAAAATCCGGCAAAAGAACTTGAAGGAATAAATAAACTGGTTGTTGAATCAGTTGAAGCAGGTTTTTACTCAATTGATCTTGATACCTCAACTCTTGTTGATTTGTCAAAACCTACAGTAAAAGAACAGCAGAAAACAAACTACGATGTTGCAGTGAAACTTACAAATTTAATCCGCTCAGTTGAGCCGAAGGGTGTGACAGTTATGCTTGGCGGTGAAATAGGGGAAATTGGCGGAAAAAATTCAAATGAAGAAGAACTGCGCGCATATATCAGCGGGTATTATGAAACACTTGGCAAAGATAAAATAGGTATTTCAAAAATTGCCGTGCAGACAGGCACTACCCATGGCGGTGTTCCCCTTCCGGACGGTACTATTGCAAAGGTAAAACTTGATTTCGACACGCTTGAGAAACTTTCAAAAATTGCTCAGAAAGAGTACGGGCTTGCGGGTTGTGTCCAGCATGGTGCATCAACTCTTCCGGCGGAGCTTTTTGATAAATTCCCGAAAACCGGAACTGCTGAAGTTCATCTTGCAACAGAGTTCCAGAATATGGTTTTTGACCACCCGAAATTCCCGGCAGATTTGAAAAACAAAATGTATGAGTGGCTTAAAGTCAGCGCAGCTTCGGAAAGAAAAGAGGGGCAATCTGACACGCAATTTTTCTATAAAACCAGAAAGAAAGCATGGGGTCAATTCAAAAAAGAGATATGGTCAATTGATAAAAACATCAGAGAAGAAATTATGTCCGAATTGGAAAAGAAGTTTGTCTTTCTTTATGAAAAACTCAATGTCGTAAAAACTGATAAAATAGTTAAAAAGTATGTCAAAGTTGTTGAGGTAGATATAAAAAAGCCGGAAACATCCGGAAGTGCCGAGAAATTTGATGGTGCTGACTAAAAATTAGCTTACTATCATTATTTACTTGATGAGGACTGTAATTGTAGTTGCACGCCCTTGGCGTGCTATATCGATTACTAGAAAAATATGAGTGATCTTAATCTTATTACATGTATTGTTCAAAGAGGGAAAGCTGACAAAGTTGTAAAAGATGCAATGAAAGCCGGTGCTGAGGGTGCAACTATTTTTTATGCAAGAGGGACGGGAATACGGCAAAAACTTGGTTTTTGGGGCAAAATAATCACACCTGAAAAAGAAGTTATTCTTATCGTGACAAAAAAAGGGCAAACTAACAACGTGTTCGATGAAATTGTTAAATCAGGTAACCTTGAAAAACCGGGACAGGGATTTGCATTTATTCATGCTATTGATAGGGCAATTGGGTTTTTGGAACAAGACACAATGGCCTTAAAATAGAAATCAATGAAACTTATATTTTTAGTATTTTTAATAGCGATAACTAGTTTTTCTATATATGTTCCTGATATTCTGAAAAAAACCACAGGTGATATTAAGCAAAGTATAAAATCCTTAAAAGAAAACAATATAAATTTATCGCAGAAAGAAGTAGATAAAGAACAAATAGAAAATCTGAAGAGTTTGCAGAATGAACTCGGGTTCTCTGCTGAAAAACCCATGGTAGAGGTCGAAGTCGTTTCACCGATACTGGATAAATTTACAGATTTATCTTCTGCGAAAGCGGAAGATCCGGTAAAAAATATTAAAAATACGATTGATAGATTTTACTTAAAGATTGTAAATTATATTAAATCAGTATTTTTAAAATCTGGTTCAGATATTACGTTTTTTGGTTTTATTATCATTCTTGTTACATTCGTTTCAAAATTCACAGGAATTCACAGGTTAGCATCTTTAATGAATAGGCTTGGTTGGTTTTTTTCGAGGTTTTCTTTATTTATCTTTTCTATAGCAGCTATTATTTTGCGTTTTCTATTAAAAAGAAATCTCTGGCTTGATGTAGGAAACGATCTGTTCTTTATACCGCTGCAAATATTAGTTGCTTCTTCACTATCCTTTAAAATAATGGATTCTAATTATCCGATATGGAAACGGTTGTTTGGCAGTTTTATTTTACCTATCATATCCGGCACAATAACATCAGCAATACATTTTTTGTAGCGCTCTATATACAGAAATTTCAATGTTTAGCAGAGCTATCGCTCTGCGGCTACAATATCAATTGGTCTGTAGTTGCCCGCCAACGGTTCAATGGTGGGCTTAACTTGATGTATAAGAATTTCAATGTTATCACGCCGAGGGCGTGAAACTACAATTTAGTTATAGTTTTGTAGTTGCACGCCCTTGGCGTGCCTAATTCAAAGATTAACTATTAAATAATGCGAATTAAACATCCCAAGTGTCAGGTTTTTCTTTATAACGAAAAAGAGCCTTTAAATATTTTTGATTTAAAAGGTTTAGTTGCCGTAGCAATCAGTAGCTCTGAAGAGAAAAAAAATATAGAATTTATAAAAATAAGCGGTTTTGATGAAAACAATAAAAAAATATCTATTAGACTGGATTTTGGTAGTATGACTACCGATGTAAATAAAGCAGAAGATGAACAATCAGACGAAGATTCAAAAATTAGTAAGTTATTTGGTGAAATTTTACTACAACTTAATTATATAACAAAGGAACAGCTTGAAGAATGTCTGAGCTTACAAACAGAATCTCACTATAATAAAAAATTAGGAGAAGTTTTAGTTGAAAGGGGATTTATAGAGCCAAATAAAGTATTGGATGTCCTTTCTCGTCAAATAGGGGTAAGTTATCTTAAAAAGCAGTTCCGGTCAAAAAAATAAGCTTGATTGTTACATCGAGTGTCTCAGTTTGAAACTTTCTTTATTAGCCCGCCGCCCAAAACCATGTCTTTTTTGTAAAACACTGCAGATTGTCCCGGAGTAATCGACATTTGCGGTAAACTAAACTCAACATTAACATCCCGTCCGTCTAAAAATATTTTTGCTTTTGATTCTTTGTTTTTATATCGAATCCTTACTTTTGCTGCAATAGGGAATTTTTTTGGTTTATGAGTTGT
Organism: Elusimicrobiota bacterium; assembly: GCA_028718185.1. Taxonomy (NCBI): domain Bacteria; kingdom Pseudomonadati; phylum Elusimicrobiota; species Elusimicrobiota bacterium. Next base: position 73,266 of record JAQUMH010000002.1, on the reverse strand, counting down.
CCACGAAACATCTTCTAACGAAAATTCTTTTCCTAATAAATCTTCTTTTTTGCCGACCGTAATTTCATTTTTAACTGTATCAATTTTTGTAACAAATATGGGATAACCAACCGATAAACCGAGACCATGCCGCTGCCCGATTGTATAAAATGGTAATCCTTTGTGAATTCCTAAGATTTTTCCTGAAGTGTCAATGAAATTTCCTGTTTTAATTTTATCTGCGTTAATCTGCGTTTTCAAAAATCCGCGGTAATCAGCACCTTCAACGAAACATATTTCCTGGCTTTCCTTTTTATCCGCAACTTTAAGATTCAATTCTTTAGCCATTTTTCTGATTTCAGTTTTTTTATAGTCACCTAACGGAAATAAAATATGGGGTAGGTTTTTCTGGGTAAGACCATAAAGAAAATATGATTGATCTTTCATATTATCAATACCCTTTTTTAATAAATATCCGGCATTAGTTTTTTCTATTTTTGCATAATGACCGGTTGCCAGAAAATCACACCCTAATCCTTTTGCGAATCTTAACATAAAATCAAATTTTATTTTCAAATTACAGACGATACAAGGATTTGGCGTTCTGCCTTTAAAATATTCAGAAATAAAATTATCAATTACATGCTTATTAAATATATCTGTTTTATCAATTACATAATGTTTTATCCCAAGTTGCTGTGCAGTTAATCTGGCAACGTTTATGTCATCAGGAGAACAGCACTGTTTCCCCGAAGTATTGTTTTTACACAAAAAAAGCCGCATTGTGCAGCCAATAACCTCATATCCTTCTTTTTTAAGAATATATGCAGCAAGTGAGGAATCAACCCCACCCGACATTAACATTAAAACTTTTTTTTTCATAGATTTCTATCAATTATCATATAGAAAAACGGAAGTCTGTATAAAACAAATTATTCTAAATGAGAAAGAAATATTATTTTTTTAATCGCGAGTGAGGGACTTGTTTAGTTATTGAGTTATAGGATTATAGGATTTTAACTCTATGAACCCTACAACTCTACAAACTCTATGACTATTTTTGTTTCTTGAGTTTTTTATAGTAGTCATCAATAGCGGCACGAAGTGCTTCTTCGGCGAGAACCGAACAATGCATTTTGACAGATGGAAGTCCGCCTAACGCTTCTGCAACTGCGCGATTTGAAATTTTTAATGCTTCATCAATATTTTTGCCTTTTACCATTTCTGTTACCATTGATGATGTCGCTATAGCTGCCCCGCAGCCGAACGTCTTAAATTTAGCGTCAATAATCACACCGTCTTTAACCTTTATATAAAGCCGCATTATGTCGCCACAGACCGGATTACCGACATTACCAATCCCGTCAGCATCCGGTATTTCACCTACGTTTCTCGGATTGTTAAAGTGTTCCATTACTTTTGAAGAATATTGCATAATATCTCCTATTAAAATTAATAAGCTAACGCCGACTCCGCCACTAATACTTTGGCGGACAGGCAAGGTCGGTAACTACATCAATAATGTAGTGGCAGAGCTTGCTCTGCCTACATCAATTCACTTATTTTATTTTAGATTTTTATTAGCTTTTATTTTATCTTCCCATAAGGGTGATATTGAGCGTAGTCGATCGACTATTTTAGGCAAAGTTTCCAAAAGTTTATCAATATCTGCTTCAGTTGTGAAATGTCCGATTGAAAATCTTAATGAGCCCTGCGCTATTTCCGGTTTAATACCCATAGCAGCCAGGACATGAGATGGTTCTAGCGTTCCCGAACTGCAAGCACTGCCTGTTGATGCTGCAATCCCCTCAAGATCTAATGAAAGTAAAAGACCTTCGCCTTCAATATAATTGAATGAAAAGTTAGATGTATTTGGAACCCTCTTTGACGGGTGACCGTTTAATTGCACACTTTCAATTTTATCGAAGATACCTTTTTCAAGTTTTTCATGTAATTTCTGTAACCTTTTGTTTTCTTCTTCCATAGTTTTTTGCAAAATATCGCATGCTTTTGCGATACCTACAATATAGGGAACATTTTCAGTTCCGGCCCGACGGTTTTTTTCATGACTTCCACCGTGTAAAAGCGGATGTAACTTTGTACCCTTTTTTATGTAAAGGACACCGATACCTTTGGGGGCATAAAATTTGTGACCGGAAATTGAAAGCAAATCAACATTAAGTTTCTTTACATTAACAGGGATTTTTCCGGCTGACTGGACTGCGTCGGTATGAAATACTATTTCATTTTTCTTGGCAATTTCGCCTATTTCTTCTATCGGCTGGATTGTCCCGATTTCGTTGTTAGCATGCATAATAGATATGAGGATTGTTTTATCAGTAATTGATTTTTTTACATCATCAGGATTTATGATACCATATTTATCAACCGGCAGATATGTTACTGTAAAGTCAAAATGTTTTTCCAGGTAGCGACATACTTCAAAAACAGCATGGTGTTCAATTTTGGAAGTAATTATGTGGTTTCCTTTATTTTTTAAGGCAAAAGCAGTACCTTTTATGGCATGGTTATTTGATTCGGTCCCGCAGGAAGTAAATATTATTTCCGATACATTTTCAACTCCAAGAAAATTTGCGACTTTTTCCCGGGAATCTTCAACTGCTTTCCTTGTTTCCTGGCCAAAATGATGAACGCTGGAAGGATTACCGTAAAGATTCTTAAAATATGGAAGCATTGCCTCAAGAACCTCGGGATGAACCTGAGTAGTGGCATTATAATCAAAATATATTTTTCCCATTATTTTATATTAACAAACTGTTGAATAAAAGTCAAGTATTTTGTATAATAAAACAAATACAATTTTGATGAATTTATTGAGTGAAAATTGTTATTTTAAATTTAATCGATACGCAGTTCAAATTATATTTAAAAGGAGCATAGTATCATGGATAAAACAGGTGAGATAAAACTTGTTGAGAAGATTGTTGAGGCGAGAAAAGAGATTCTTGAACAATTGAGAAATGTCATTGTAGGACAACAGGACATTATAGACCAGATTTTGATTTCAGTTTTTGCTAAAGGACACTGCCTTATTGTCGGAGTTCCGGGTCTTGCTAAAACACTTTTAGTTTCAACAATATCACAGATTCTTGATTTAGAATTCTCAAGAATTCAGTTTACTCCTGATTTGATGCCCTCAGATATAACAGGGACAGAAGTTATTCAGCAGAATGTCTCAACCGGCGAAAGGAATTTTAAGTTTATAAAGGGACCTGTTTTTGCAAATATAGTCCTTGCTGATGAAATAAACAGGACCCCGCCGAAGACACAATCGGCGCTTCTCCAGGCAATGCAGGAATATAAGGTGACAGTAGCCGGTCAAACATATCCGTTACCATCGCCGTTTTTTGTTCTTGCAACGCAAAATCCTATAGAACAGGAGGGTACATATCCTTTACCGGAAGCACAGCTTGATAGGTTCTTTTTCCAGATAAATATCGATTATCCGAATGTTGATGATGAAAAAGAAATCGTGCGTAAAACAACAGGAATATTACCGGTAGAAATAAAAAATTTATTGAACGCTAAAGAGATATTAACACTACAGGAAATTGTAAGGAAAGTTCCGGTCAGCGATTATGTGGTGGATTATGTAGTAAAACTCGTTTCTGAAACACGTCCGAAAAATTCATCACTTGATTTTGTAAAAAAGTGGATTAACTGGGGAGCGGGTCCGCGTGCTTCACAGAATCTTATACTTGCCGGAAAAGCCAGGGCTGTGCTTGATAATAGATATACTGTTTCTGTGGAAGATATAAAAGTGGTTGCATTCCCTGTTTTAAGACACCGGCTAATTTTAAATTATACGGCGGAGGCAGAAGGGATAACTACCGAAGATATTATTAAGAAACTTTTAGAAAATATAAAACCAAAATGAAGCAATCTTTTCTGCTTTGATTTAACCGGAACTGTCAAGGAGAATGTTTCTTTCTGCAAAATAATATGAGTACGAAATCTTATCTTGACCCGTTAGTAATTGCAAAACTTTCAACAATGGCTTTAAAAGCAAAATTTGTTGTTGATGGTTTTATATCCGGGCTTCATACAAGCAAGTTCAAGGGGTATTCTGTTGAATTTGCCCAGCACAGGGAATATTCTTTTGGTGACGAATTGAAACATCTTGATTGGAAAATCTACGGGAGGTCGGACAGGTATTTCATAAAACAATATGAAGAAGAAACAAATCTAAAGGCATATCTTTTGCTTGATGCGAGTGGTTCAATGGGATATAAGTCTAACGGGATTTCTAAATTGGAATATGCATCGTATCTTGCTGCTTCACTTTCATATATGATGATAAAACAAAGTGATTCGGTCGGGCTTGTCGTATATGATACGGGAATAAGAAAAAATATTCCGCCGCGTTCCAGTTATAATCATCTATCCGTTATATTTGACGAACTTTCATACCTGTCTACAGGTGGTGAAACTGATATTTCGAAAATACTTTTGGATTTTTCAAAAAACCTTAAAAAAAGAGCACTTATTATCCTGATTTCAGACCTGTTTGATGAACAGGATAAAATAATCAAAGCGGTAAAAAATTACAGATATGCCAAACATGAAGTTATTGTTTTTCATATTATGGACAAGATGGAGGAAATTTTGGATTTTGGGGGTAACGTTTTGTTCAAAAGTATGGAAAATAGTGATTTTTTGGTTACTGAGCCGGAAATTATTAAAAAGGAATATCAAAAACTCATCTTAGAGTTTGTCGGGAAATATAGAACGGAATTTCAAAAAGCAGATATTGATTATTCTTTTTTTAATACATCAACCCCGCTTGACATAGCATTAACTGATTACTTTTCAAAAAGAGAGAAATTATGAAGTTTTCTGCGCCAAATTGACAATAACCATAAAATTGTAGCTGCAGAGCGTTAGCTCTGCTTGAACTTGATGTATAGAAATTTCAATGTTAGTAGTTGCACGTCCTTGAGACTGTGTCACAATGTCATTGCGAGCGTTAGCGAAGCAATCTCATAAAAGGTAGTCCGTCGGTGACGAGATTGCCACGAGCCAATAAATTGGCTCTCGCAATGACAAACCGTTAATTATGACATAGTTCCTTGGTGTACCTAACTTGGTTTTGAAGTATAAATTATGTTTTTCCTCAATCCCATTTTTTTAATAGGTTTACTCGCCGCTTCAATACCCATAATTATTCATTTGCTTTCCAAAAAAAAACAAAGGAACATAAATTTTGGTGATTTAAGATTTCTGAAACTCGCCGCAAGTCGTACTATAAGAATATTTAGAATTAAGCAATACCTGCTTCTTTTAATAAGATGTTTATTAATTGTCATTCTTACCCTGATTTTTGCAAGACCTGTTATGCATTATGTTTCTTCTTCGGAAAATTCCGAGACGATACTGCTTATAGATAATTCCTACTCAATGGATTATTACAAGGATGGTAAGACCCGGCTTGAAACTGCCAAAATGGTTGCCGGGCAGGTTCTTGATATGTTAAGACCTGAGGAAAAAATATCAATATTCACCTTTTCTGATAGTATTTCCCCGATAGTAAAAAATCCGACAACTGATAAACAAATACTCCTGTCAGAATTAACTAATGTTAAAATAACATACAGGAAAACAAATACAATAAGTGCAATAAACGAAATATCGAAATATTTCCAAAATAAGCAAAGTGAGAAACGGATAATCTTAATAAGTGATTTTTCTGAAAATGGATGGTCTGAAAAAAATTATGTGTTAGACGGCAATTATAAAGTTATATGCATAGATATCGGTGATAATAGTCCGGAAAATTTTGCCGTATCAGATGTTAAAAATGACGGTAATGATATTTCTATTATGGTATCTAATTATTCAGATAACAAGAAAAAAATATACGGCGATATTTATATAGATGATAAGAAGTATAAATCACTGTTTTTTGAGCCGCTTTCCCGGAAAGATGATACGATGGTAATTAGCATGAAAAATATTTCATCCGGAATCCATAAATGTTTTATGGAGTTAGAACCGGACAAGCTTTTGCCGGATAATAAACATTATTTTGCATTTAATTTTCATGAAAAACCGAAAGTATTAATGGTTGACGGCAATCCGCAGTTTTCTGATTTTAAAGGTGAGGTGTTTTTCTTGAAAACAGCATTAGCAAGTAATACTTCAGCAAAAGTAATAAATTATATTCAACTTGATGACGAACAGATAGATAACTACGATATGATATTTTTATGTAATATCTCGGACTTTAGCAGAAATAGTATAGTTAAATTAAACGATTTTATTTTAAAAGGAAAAAGTATAGTTTTCTTTTTGGGAGATAATATAAAAATTGAAAATTACAATACTACGCTTTCCTTTTTATTACCTTGCGAATTATCGGCAGTAGTATCAGGCGGTGAATTATCGGATTTTGGACCGTTTCAAAACAGCGAGATTTTAAAGAATATAATAATATCAAAACGGTTTTTATCAATTCCAAAGAACGGGTCGGAAGTGATATTAAAATTCTCCGACAACACCCCGTTTCTAATGAAAGGTACAAATAATGTTTTTGTTTTTACCGTTTCATCAAACCTTTCATATTCTGATATGCCGGTTAAACCAATATTTCCGGTAATTATTAAGCAGCTTTTTACATATATTACAAAAGATGAAGCATTAATTCAAACATCAGTTATCGGGGAAAAATACCTGAGTAAAAGTGAGAAGACAATATCAGGAATTATTACACCTTCGGGAAAAAATATTAAAGGTTATATTGACACTGCGTTTGAAGAACCGGGTGTTTATGAGATTAAATATAAAAACAATAAGAGTGAATTTTTAGCTGTTAATTTAGATGTGTCTTCGGGTGAATCGGATTTGATTAAGGTGAATGTATCGAAAATAAAAAAAATAGTTAATAAAATGTTTATAGGTATTATAACAGCAGATGCACATCTTAAAAAGAACTTAAAAAGTATTTTATATGGGAATGAAATAACAAAGTATTTCATATGGGCTTTATTAGTATTTGCCATACTGGAAACCATACTAGCTAATTTGAGGAAGGTATGATAAATAAAAAAAATGTCCAACGTCCGATGTCCAATGTCCAATGTCATGCTAAATGGTTCATATTTATTTTTGTTATGGTTTTATTGACTTCGGACTTCGGACTTTGGACTTCGGACAATCTTTACTGCCAGCAAGGGGGCAAATTTGTTTTTAGCCAGCTGCAATATGCGGGTAAATGGGATATGCGGCAAACAGCATGGGATAGAATTTCGGAATACCTGGTCATGACAACAAGCGTGAAGGTTGTGCCGCAGAGGCGGATTATCAGGATAACAGAAGAGGAACTTTTCTGGTCGCCCTTTATTGTAATTACAGGTGACTCTGATTTTCCGCAATTGACGGATAATGAGTTAAAGATGCTTAAAAAGTATATACAAGGTGGTGGAATGATTTTTATTGATGATTCATCAGGTAAAAAAGGTTTTGGGTTTGACAAGTTAATTAGGACTACTATTGCAAAACTGCTTTCTGAAAATCCGCTTGAAAAAATACCTATGAACGATGCAATATTTAAATCTTTTTACTTGTTAAAAAATACATCAGGAAGAATTGTTGTAAATAGATATTTGGAAGGCTGCAAAATAGGTGAACGCTATAGCATTATATACTCACAGAATGATTTATTAGGTGCATGGGAAAAAGACAATCTTGGTAATTATATTTATCCTTGCGAAGAACAGCAGAGGTGGGAAGCCAAGAAATTAACACTTAATATTATAATGTATGCTTTAACCGGTACATACAAGTCCGACAGCATACACAAATCATTTATACAAAACAAACTAAGATGAATAGACACAAGTGTTGTTTAAAATGTTTGTTAAACATGAAGTCATTGCGAGCGTAGCGAAGCAATCTCAATGTTTGGGATGACGAAGTTGTAAATCCCTTTTATGGGGCAATCTCAAATGAAAAAGTATTATTCAATTTATATTTTAACAAACAAGAACAATACAGTTCTTTATACGGGAATAACAAGCAACTTAAAAAAGCGAGTTTATGAACATAAAAATAAAATTGTAAAAGGTTTCACTGAAAAATACAACATTAATAAACTTGTTTATTATGAAGTTTTTGAAAATCCAGTAGATGCAATAAGCAGAGAAAAACAAATAAAAGCGGGTTCAAGAAATAAGAAAATTAAGTTAGTTGAAATTATGAATTCAAGGTGGACTGATTTGTATAATAACTTATGAGATTGCTTCACGATGAGTCAGTTCGCAATGACAGGCAGATTTGTCATTGTGAGCCTGCATGACGGTAGGTAGGCGTTAGCGAAGCAATCTCGAACGAAAATGTACCCGACAAAAAACTATTGTATTTTTAGTGGAAATATATGATAAAGAAAATACTTTTGATTTTAAGGATACTGATATTTATAGTTATAATTCTGCTTGTTTTTCAGCCGGTTAAAAAGGTATATAAAAAAAGAAATATTCCTACGGTTATTGCTTTAATCGATGATTCTCAAAGCATGGGATATATAAGTCAAAAAGGTTTTGAACAAATAAAAAGTAAGGTAAATTTGCAACTTGTTAAAAATAACAAAGTTAAACCGTTCTTCTTTGCATTTTCAGATAATATAAGGAATGTTTCTGAAAAAGAAGTAGAATCATTGAAATCTAAAGGGAAGAAAACGGATATAACCGGAGCATTAGAAAAGATAAAAACTGATTTTATAGGCAAAGATATTGATAGTATAATTTTATTTTCAGATGGGAATCAAAATATCAATAAAGATTCAAAAGAAGTGTTAAGCGAGCTGGGTGATTTGAAAATACCTGTTTTTGCTGTTATTCCGGAAATTTCTAATCTACAGAAAAATATCTCAATTGGTAATGTTGAAGTACCGGATATTGTTTTTAGAAATGTTAACACTACAATTGTCGCGAATATAAACAGCACCGGTTTTATAGGTAAAAAAATATCAATTTTTCTTAAAACCAGCAATAAAATCGTTTTGCAAACTAAAATATTGGATATTGAAAACAACGGTGTATTCGAAGTCCCTTTTGAAGTTATACCTGAAGAAGCTGGTTCGGTTTCTTATGTAATTGAAATACCTACTTATGAGGGGGAAAAAGATTTTTCGGATAATAAGAAAAAGTTTGTCCTGAATGTTGAACCGGAAAAAATACGTATTTTATATCTTTGCGGGCAGCCGTCATTTAATTATTCTTTCCTGAGGAACACTCTTAAAAATAATCCCAATGTTGAACTTGTATCGTTTGTAATATTGCGAAATCCTGAAAATGTTGTTGCTGTATCAGATAACGAGCTTTCGCTTATTCCTTTTCCTGTTGAAGAAATATTTTCAAGGGAAATCTTTAACTTTGATTTGCTTATATTTGATAATTTTAATTTTTTTAAATTTCCTATCAGCACACAGTATCTTATGAATATTAAAAATTTTGTTACTGAATACGGCAAAGCACTTTTAATAATCGGCGGGGAAGTGCCATTGGACATATATCAAAACACGCCGATTAATGAAATTTTACCGATAACCCCGTCTTCTGATATTTCATCGGCTAAATATGGATTAAACGTTTTGCACCCCGAACATGGCATAATGAGACTCGTAGATGACCCGGTTTCTAATGATGCTATCTGGAAAAACATGCCGGAACTGGATAGTGTAAATATTGCTGCAGTCAGAGAAAAAACCATTGTTCTTGCTGAAACCGAAAAATCAAAATATCCGGTTATTACAATTAAAGAAAAAGATAAAGGCAGGGTTATGTGTATTCTTACTCCATCTATGTGGCGCTTGGCGCTTGGTAGCGATAACTCATATAATTACGTAAAGTTTTTCGGACAGTCAATAAAATGGTTGACGAATGCCGCATCAATGAAACAGGTGGCTATAATAGCAAAAAATAACTATAATATAGGCGATATTGCAAAGATAAAAATGCGAGTAAAGGATGAATACTTTAAACCCGTAGATAATGCAATTGTAAGTGTAAGAATACAAACACCTGACGGTAAAAAAGAATCTATTGCTGTCCCTCCGGGAATTGAGAATGGCGAGTATGAGTTTAGCACTGAAATTAATTTAGCAGGCGAGTATAAGTTAGAAGCGCAGGCGTATTATAATAAGAAATTTTTGGGAAATGATAACATATCCTTAAATGTTTTTGACGTCTCAAAAGAATTAGAATCAAATTTTGTTAATGAACCGTTTATGAAAGAAGTAGCAGATTTGACTAATGGCAAATTTATGTCAATTGAAGAGTTTAATTTTAATAAACTAGAGATTAAGCCACGGACAACACAGTCAGATCTTTTATATGAAATAAATATTTGGAATAAGCCTATAATCTATATTCTTCTAATTATATTACTTTCAATTGAATGGTTTTTACGAAGGAGAAGCGGTCTGCAATGATTTTAGTGTATTTATTATCATTAGGGATATATCTAATAACATTATGCCCTACAGTTTATGTGGGTGATAGCGGAGAATTTGCAACTGCGGCATATACTTTGGGTATTACTCATCCGCCCGGGTATCCATTGTATGTATTGCTTGGAAAAATATTTACATTCATAATACCTTACGGAAATATTGCATATAGATTAAACATAATGAGCGCCGTTTTCGGCGCATTAACATGCGGAATTGTGTATTTGGTTATGAAACAGCTTATCTCCTCATCTTCTGCTTCGCTATTCCGCTATCCCACAATCCCACAATCCCACAATCCCACTTTCTTATTCGCCTGTCTTCCTGCGTTATTTTTAGCTTTTTCTAAAACTTTCTGGTCGCAAAGTGTTATAGCTAAAGGCGGTATATATACCCTAACTTCGTTTTTTATTGTATTACTTATCTATATATCAGTATTGAAAAATAAAAATATTTATTTGTTTTCTTTTATTGCGGGATTAAGCATAGCAGGACATTATATTTCCGGATTATTGCTAATTGCATTTTTAGTTTTTTACTGGAAGAATCTCTTTGGGAAAAATAAACCTTTTGCTAATATTATTATTTGTATATTTTTTATATTGCTGGCTTTGACGATTCTGGTATCTATGCCTGTCCGGTCTTTGGAAAATCCTCTAATGAATCAGGGAAATACAGGAACATTGCATAATTTTATAGCACATATCAGGCGTGTTCAATATAAATCATATGAATTCGGACAAAAAGTTACATTTTCGACAAAGTTGTTGTTTATAAAACATTATTTTAAACTTGCAGGTGAACAATTCACATATTATATGTTACCTTTTGTATTGTTTGGTTTAATAAAATTTTATAAATCGTGTAAAAAAATATGTATTCTTACTGTAGGATTATTTTTATTAAACGGTTTAGGTCTAATCTTTATTTTAAGATTTCAATTCAATCCGCAGCAAACATCCGTTGTAGAAGTTTATTATCTACCTGCCTATACCGTTATGGCTATTTGGCTAGGGATTGGCTTTTTTTACTTTTTTCGCATTTTTACCTTTAATAAATTCAAAAAAAGTACCCCCCTGCCAGTTTTATCGTTAGACAAAACTAGGGGGGAACCTTCTGAATATTTAAAACTTTCTTTATTTTCCTGCCTTTTGATTTTACCTGTCATTATGAATTTTAATTATAATAGCAAAAGAAATAATTTTGTAGCATATGATTATTCTTCAAATATTATAAAGTCTCTTCCCAAAAATTCACATTTTTTCTCTTCAGGTGATAATCAGATGTTTCTTCTGTCTTACCAGCAATGGTGCCTAAAAAAACGGTTAGATGTTTCTTTTTATACCGATACCGGACTTTTATTTAAGAATGTTTATGGTGATGATTTCTTTCAACTTACAAAAGAACAAAAGCAGGAAAGAAGGGAGTATGTTCAAAGAGAACTATTAAAACAAGCAAGACCTATATGTTTTTCGTTAGGTAGTAGTTTTTCAAATTTAAGGGATGTCAAATCTGATATTTCAGGAATAATATATAAAGCAAAACCGCTGAACGTTAATTATGATTTGTGGCAGGTATATGTAACTCGTGGTATAGATAATAAAAATTATTTAAGTGAATACCTTTTGAGAGATGTTTCTTCGCAATACCACTATTTTCTTGCTGAAAAATATTATAAAGACAAGAAAAATGATGAAATGTTAAAAGAATATGATAAAGCCGGACAAAACGGCGGAGATGTAGAATGGGTTTATAATAATATCGGAATTTCACTCAAAGAAAAAGGATTTATTGAAGAGGCAATTGTAAGATATAGAAAAGGTATTGAAATAAATCCCTACGATGAAAACATCAGGAATAATCTTGCATTTATTTATTTGACAAGGGGGTATGAAAAATTCCAAATAAATAAATATGAAGAAGCAAAAGACGATTATATGAAATCTTCGGAAGCAAGTCCGGAGCTTGCGGAACCGCATTGTTATCTTGGTGTTTTGTATGAGAAGACAAATCAAAATGAAGCAGCATTATCCGAATATAAAAAAGCAATATCGCTAAAATACTATTATGTTGATGCACACTATAATCTGGGTGTTGCTTATTGGAAAATAAAATACTGGAAAGGTGTTGTTGAAGAATTTGAAACTGTATTACAGCTTAATCCTGCTCATTCCGAAGCAAAAAAGTATCTGGCAATACTAAAAAAATGATAATAGTATTTTTGATAAACTTAGGAATATTACTATTCACTTCTTCACCTACTGTATGTACAGGCGATAGTGGCGAACTTATAACTTCTTCGTACGTTTTGGGTATTAGTCACCCGCCGGGATATCCGTTGTATGTGTTGCTTGGGAAGATATTTACAATTTTAATCCCTTATGGAAACATAGCATATCGTGTAAATTGCATGAGCGTCTTTTTCGGAGCATTAACCTGCGGTATAATGTATTTGTTAATGAAGCATCTTACCAGCTCGTCCGCTGACCCTCTATCCCACAATCCCACAATCGCACAATCCCACGATTCCGCTATCTCTCAATCGCACAATCCCGCTTTCCCACTTTCCCGCTTTCCCGCTTTCTTATCCGCCTTTTTCTTAGCTTTTTCTAATATATTTTGGTCTCAATGTGTCCAGACAAAAGGCGGGATATACACATTAAACGCGTTTTTTGTCATATTGATTATTTATTTATTACTCGTTAATCGTTACTCGTTACTCATTTCTTTCTTATTCGGTTTAGGGCTTTGTAACCACCATACACTAGTACTTTTATTTCCCGGTATGTTATATTTAATACTCCAAAGTCCTAAGTATCCTGTTTTGAGCGGAGCAAACTCAGTTCAAAATAAACCTTTAAGACATTGGACATCGCCCGCCTTGCCACGGGGCAGGGACATCGGACATTGGACGCTATTTTTTTTACTTGGTTTTTCACTATATTTATATTTGTTTATTCGTTCCCGCCAAAATCCGATAGCCAATTGGGACAATCCCGGTAAGTTTATAAATTTTTTAAGAGTAGTTTTCAGGATAGGATACGGCGGTGTAATGCATATTGAAGAGAAAGGGGGATATTTATTTAGACCCCTGCCTCTGCTGATGCAGCAGCTTTGGGAATATATTAAAAATATCGTAGATTCATTTACTGTCTTTGGATCTATTTTAGGAATTACCGGTTTTATTTATAATTATAAAAAAGAAAAGAAATATTTTTGGTTTCTATTTTTAATCTTCTTTTTTTCTGGACCAATTTTTATGTTTTTGGCTAATAAACCTGTAGATGATTCTACGAGAGACCTGCTCGAACCCTTTCACATACCTTCAGTAATAATATTCGCAATATGGATTGGTATGGGGGTAAAGTATATAGTCGATAAAACAACCTGGGTTTACCATAAAGCGGTTTGCACGTTCGTGGCTTATATTTTTATAACAGGATTTTTGGTTTTCCAGTTTTCGGCAAACTTTCAAAGAAACAATTTAAGATACAATTTCTTCCCGTTTGACCTCGGCAAAAATATTTTGAAAACTGTTTCAAATAACTCATTGCTTTTTCTGGATAAAGCAGATGAATCTGTATTTATTCTTGCATATCAGAAAATAGTTGAAAAAAGAAGGCCGACAGTAGATGTTTTTGACTGTAATGCAAGTGTTTTTCCCAACATATATGGTGATAGGTATTATTGGATTAAGGGTAGTGAAAGGCGGATGGTTAGGTTGCCGATTGAAAGAAAAATGATTTTAGATAGCGGGAAAAGCACTTATTATTTAGCTGAAAATCCTGATTATTTCAGTGATATGAAATTTTATAATGCAGGGCTTTTATATTCACTTAACAAGGAAATGCCTCAACATGATTTTTCTTATATTTATGCATTAAGAGGAAAGTATTCGAGGTTTCGTGATGCTATTTTAGCTTATTTTTATTATCTTACATTATCAAAGTATTATATTGAAACTAATCAAAAAAATACGGCGATATTAATGTTTAAAAATGCCATTGAAATATTCCCAAATTATGAAGATGCACATTATAGTTTAGCAGCTTTATACTGGGATATGAAAAACTGGCAGGGTGTGGTGGAAGAATTTGAAAAAGTTTTACAGATAAATCCGGAAAGAGCTGATGTGAAAAATTATCTGGAAATAGCTAAAAAAAGATTATGATTTATTTCTTGTTTTTATTAACATTTTGGGTGTTTGTTTATACATTGTTCCCGTCGGTTGCAATCTATCGTGATGCAGGAGAGATGGTATCTGTTTGTTACAAGTATGGAATAGCTCACCCGCCCGGGTATCCGTTATATGTGGTTCTTGGAAAAATCTTTACAATTTTAATTCCATTCGGAAATATAGCCTATCGTGTAAACTGCATGAGTGCTGTTTTTGGCGCTTTAACTTGTAGTATCATATATTTGATTATAAAGCAGTTGACCTGTTCTTTTTCTATCCCGCAATCCCACAATCCCGCAATCCCGCACTCTCTCTATTCCACAATCCCACAATCGCACAATCCCGCTTTCTTATTATCCGCCTGCTTACCTGTTCTTATTTTTGCTTTTTCCAAGACCTTATGGTCTGTTTCAGTAGTCGCGGAAATGTATACTCTAAACATCTTTTTTATTGTATTGATAATTTATTTATTACTCACTACTCGTTACTTGTTACTCGTTTCTTTCCTGTTAGGGCTAGCGACAGGCAACCGTATTGAGATAATTTTAATTGTTCCCGGGATTTTATATTGGGTTGTAAAGAGTAAAATACAAAACCTTTTTTCAATTAAAAATATAATTACTTATGTAATTCTGTTTTTTCTTGGTTTTTCTATATTTGCATTTTTGCCTGCAAGGTCAAAAACTCAGCCATATCTAAATTGGAATAAACCCGATAATATACAGACAGTAATGGATACAATTACCCGTAAAACGCACGGGAAAACATTGGATTTAATCTCCACAAGATATAAAATCAGTGATGTTTTTTACTCGGGAATGAAGGTCTATTTAGAAAGAACTTTTAATCTATTTACCATTATTGGTATTCCGATAGTATTTTTTGGATTTTTATATTTGTATAAAGCAAAAAAGGATTTTTTGATATCAACATTAATGATTTACATTATCACAGGACCTTTTTTCATTACAATTGCTAAAATGCCGCCTAACCCGTATGCACTTGCAATTGTGGAACCGCACTATTTAATTTCTGATTTAATGCTTGCTTTGTGGTTTGGTTTCGGGATATATTTTGTGTCCCGAAAGTTAAAAACGGTTTCTATTATTTTTTTAATAATTCCAATATGGTTATTTACATTAAATATAGGTAAACAAAATATGCGTAATAATTTTACTGCATACGATTTTGCAAGGAACGTTTTCAGGTCTCTTCCGGCCAATTCAATAATTATATCAAGAGAAGATATTCAGGTTTTTTCAGAATGGTATTTACAGTATGTGGAAAATAAACGTAATGATATTACAGTTATAGCAAAAGGACTTTCGGGAAGTAAATGGTATCAGGAAACGTTAAAAAAATATAAAAATACGGATGTTTTTTCATTAAATAATCCGGATACATTTTCCCAGTTTTATATATTCAATAAAAACAGGAATGTCTGTTTTACAAGTGATGTTGAAGATTACGAAATGCTTGGTCAGAAATATTATGTTTATCCTTATGGGCTGGTTTTTCAGGTAAAAGATATAAAAACAGTATTTGATAAGCCGGTTAATTTTGTGGAATTTTACATAAAGAGAAGCGTTCTCAATGCATCTGCATATCCGGATTTTTTTACACAGAAAATTATCTCACAATATGCCGATTCTTTGTTCAAAGCAGGTCTTTTCTTTATGAGGGAAGATAAAGAAAAAGATGCAATAATAAAATTTAATGAAGCAATATCAATAAAAGAAGATTATCCTTCTATATATTATAATCTCGGCTGGCTTTATTATCAAAAAAATGATTTAGAAAAAACCGAGTATTACTATAAGGAATCAATAAAATATTATACAAAAATGTACAATGATGCAATTGAATATAAGTCTTTTCCGGAAGTGGTTGATTCAATTCTTTACGATTGGGCAATTGTTTATAATAATCTTGGGACTATTTATGAAAAACAAAACAAAACTAATGAAGCTATTTCCGAATATAACGAAGCAGTCAAAATTAAATCCGATTATATGGATGCACACTATAATATGGCAGTGGCATATTGGCGTCTTAATAAATGGGATAAAGTTATTGAAGAACTTGAAAAAACTCTAAAAATCAATCCAAACAATATCGATGCCCAGAAATATCTTTACATGGCAAGGAAAAACGCTCAAATACACGAATGAACACGAATAACCAAAAAATCACGAATAGGATACGAATATTCGTGATAAATTCGTGATGTGTCATAACATTCGTGATAATTCGTGTTTCTTAATATATGAATAGAAAGATTGAATTGCTGATTATTATGTTTCTTTTTATTGTTTTTGGACTCCAGGTTGCATTTGGTCCATGGACGAAATGCCCGGTTTATGACGAACCGCATTATTTAGCTGTAGGGTATTATAATTTAAAAACAGGGGATTTTAGTTTTGCACCGAATAATCCGCCTTTTTTGAGAATGTTATCTGCAAGTTTTCTATTACCGCTTAAATTAAAACTTCCGCCTCTTCCTCCGGAAAATTTAAAAGACAATGCCGGAGAACTATTTGCTTACGGAAAAAAGTTCCTATATGAAAATACAACAAGTGCTGATAAAATACTTTTTCTTGGCAGAATACCGATATTTATTCTGGCTCTTTTGCTGGGTTTTTTTGTTTTCAAATTTTCAAGCCGGTTATATGGGGTGAAGGCGGGGTTATTGACATTATTTCTTTATTCTTTCTCAGCTGACATTATATCGCATTCTGGAATTGCAACAACGGATTTTGGGGTAACGGTTTTTATATTTTTAAGTGTATATTTTTTCTGGAAATTTTCTAAAAAACAAACTTGGTTAAATGCTTTATTAGTAGGGTTTTGTTTTGGTTTGGCTCAGGTATCAAAAGTCTCGAGTATAGTGCTTGTTCCTGTATTTATGCTTTTAGCAGGTTTTGAATATAATAAATTAAACAAAAAATGGTGGAGATTGATAAGTTCTGTTATTATTGCATGTTGTGTTATTTTATTATCCTACAGGGTGACAGGTATAGGTTCATATTTTAAAGGAATAAGTATCGTTTTTTCATCTATAATTGTTAAAACAAAAGAAGCAGGAAATCCTAATTTTCTAATGGGAAGCTATTCGTCAGGCGGTTGGTGGTATTATTTTATAATAGCATTTTTAATAAAAACGCCGGTTCCATTTATAATATTGTTGTTTTGGAGTTTGATAAAAATAAGCCACAAGCATATGAAATGCTTGTGGAATAATGATGAAATATTTGTTTTTCTTCCGGCATTTATATTTTTTGTTAGTGCATCTAAAAGTCAAACACAATTAGGATTAAGATATATACTGCCTGTTTACCCGTTCCTTTTTGTATTGGCAGGAAGTGTGGTTAATGTTTTTAACGCAGTTAATGCAAATAGCAAGATAGTAAAAAAAATGGCAGTGTTATTTCTTTGTCTGTGGTATCTTTATTCGGCTGTACGTATATTCCCTCATCATCTGGCATATTTTAATGAGTTTATCGGCGGACCAAAGAACGGGTGGAAATATGTTGTAGAATCAAATCTTGACTGGGGGCAGGATTTAAAGGGTCTTAAAAAATATATTGATAAAGTAAAACCGGCAAATTTAGTAGAGTGTTATTTTGGACAAGGTGACTCAATGTACTATGGACTAAAGGGACAGCATATACTAACGCCTGTCTGTTCTCCGGAAGTTGATTATGTAAATAAAAAGGGACAGAATCTTTTAGCTGTAAGTGCCACTTATCTGCAAGGTTTATATTTAGGTGATATTCATGCTTTCGATTGGTTAAAAAAATACGAACCTGTAGATAAAATAGGGTATTCTATATTTGTTTATGATATGACAAATAATGCTGATATTCATTTTAATCTAGGCAGAATGTTCCCCCGCGTTAACAACACTGATGCTGCAATAAAAGAATTCAAAGAGGCTTTACGTTTAAATCCAAATTATACAGATGTACATTATGAGCTCGCAATTTTATATTGGCAAAAAAGCGATTGGAAGAAAGTTATTGTTGAATTACAAACTGTAATTAAAAATAATCCAAATAACAGTGAAGCAAAAAAGTATCTTGAAATAGCAAAGGGGAAATTAATAAAATAGAAATTTTTCAATAGCCACATAATATTTAATAATTATGGATAATATAAATAATTTAATATCAAAGACAAAGAAGAGGATAATGTTTTTGTATATTGTTGAAAATATTACAAAAATCTTCATATTCTTGTTTTTTATTGTGTTTATAAATTATTTTGCCGATATTTTTAATTTATCGTCATATGCATTAAGAGTCTCTCTATGGCTGGTAATGATTGTGTTTTCAATAGTATTTATTATGAAGATAATACTAAAAATAATTTATTTAAAAACAGCAAATGAAGATATAGCGATTTTGATTCAGAAAAAAAACAGCACATTGAAAGATGACTTGATAAATGCAATTCAACTTAAAAATAATAAATATTCCGAAACATCATCGTTATTTGCCGAAGAATTCGTAAGAATCACATCATCAAAAATTTCTAAGGATTTATTAAAAAAATTCACAGATTTCAAACCATTGAAAAATATTATCATTGTATTTTTAATTTTCCTGGTGAATTTTGCTTTATTTTTCAATTCACTTCAATTAAAAAGATATTTAATACCTTTTCTTTCGGCGATGGAAATTGCAGTTTTGCCAGGAGATATTTCAGTTAATCTTGGTAGTGATGTGAATATTCGTGCAGTTGTTAAACCTGACAAATCAACGCCATATCTTTATTTTAGAGAAGCTAACAGTGAATGGCATAAAAAGAAAATGAAAAAAACAGGTAAAGGCGAATATGCGGAGGCTATTGAAAAAATAACAGATAATACAGAATATTATGTCGTAGTATTGGACAATAAATCACATAAGTATGATGTGAAAATAACTTCGCCGTTTACAATCGCTGATATAAAACTTGAATATATATATCCTTCATACATAGGATTACCGGACAAAATTGTTGAAGAAAGCGATATAGAAGCGCCGGTAGGTACTACGGTTAAAATCACTGCACAGACAAATAAAAAAGCCAAAGAAGCATTTTTGATAACCGATATGAATGAAAAAAATAAAATGGATATTTCTAAAAATCTAATTACTTCCCAATTTGTAATACAAAATCAAACTGAATACTGGATAGAAGCAGTTTCTATTGACGGGGATATCTACAGGCAACCCGTGAAGTACAAGGTTAGCGTAACTAAAAACAGTCCGCCTGTTATTGAAATAGTTGCTCCTGCCTGCGATATTATAGTTTCGGAAAATGAAAAATTAAAAATTATCTATTCCGCAGAAGATGATTTCGGGATATCAGAAATCAATATAGACTATTTAACGCTTAAAAAACAGGTGAAAATAAAATCATTTATAAAACCTACACAGAAAATATTAGATGATTATGAAATATCAGTAGCTGATTTGGGGTTGAAACCGGGCGATGTAATCCAATATCGTCTTGAAGTTGCAGATAATAATATTTATCCTGCTCATTTAACCGGAAATTCAAAAACATATAGTATTGAGGTTATGTCATATGAAATGGAACACAAAATTATAGAAGATGAAATATCTGATTTCAATAGGAAATTGCAGGAAATATTATCCAGACAGCTTCAGAGCAGAACATCACTTGCTAAACGTGATATTGAAAATGCTGCTAATATGCAGAAAAATGCACAGGAGTTAATGAATAAAGCAACAGATGAATTCAGTAAGACAGTGGAAAAAATGGCAAACGATCCGTTAACTGATTATAATGCATATTCAGAGTATAAAAATTTACTTGAAGCGGCAAAGACAATCGGGGAACAGAAAATGAACGAAGCTGAGGATTCGCTTTCTAATAAACAATATGATAATGCGGAACGGGTACAGGATGAAATAATAGAAGAACTTAAAAGACTGGGTGTATTTTCAGAAGATATTGCTAAAAAACAAAAAATGGAAGATATGCTTTCCACTGTAAGAGATATGGCGGATACTTCGTCAGATATAGAACAAAATCTTAAAGATATGAAAAATTTTTCAGATCCGGAAAAGATGAAAAAACTTCAGGAAGCAAATGAAAAACTTTCCAAGCTGATGGAAGAATTATCAAAAAAAGTTTCAGAAATGCCGCAAAAATTACCGGAAGATTTTGCAAACGATGAGAATGTGAAAAAAATAGATCTTACTGAAATGAGATCGGCAGCAGATGAAATGAAGTGGTCTCTTCAATCCGGTAATATTGATAAAGCGATAGAGCTTGCTGAAAAACTCAGCAAGCAAATATCCGATATCCTTAATACAATGGAAAATTCTTCAAATTCAACAACAAGCAGTGCACAGCAGAAACTTCAAAAGGAAACAGAAGAATCGCTTAATGACCTGGACAAGATAGTAGAAGAACAGCGGAAGATTTTGAATAGTACTCAGGAATTGGACATGCAACGGGCAAAGAAGATATTGTCATTGCAAAAAGAATTGCTTAAAAAACTTGTAGAAAAACAGAAATTGGCAATGTCCAGACTCAACGATTCAAAAACAATTATTGAAAAAAGCACAACAACACATCCGTCTGTTTTTAATCTTTATGTCCAGCCTGAAACCCAGATGGGAATTGTTTTAAAGGAATTTACCGATGAAAAAATTGAAAAGTCAAATGAATTATTAATAACAATAATAGCGGAACTTGAAAATATATCCAAAAATGTAAATATTAAAAAATCTGCTGAATATGTTTTATCAAGCAAAACTATTGAACAGGAGATTCTTAATGAATTGAAGAAATTTGCACCGCCAAAAACAAGTATTTTTACAGAAAACGATTTAGAAAAGCATAATCAACTGTCAAAAACACAAAAATTAAATCAAAAACAGGCACAATTACTGCACAAAAAAGTCCTTGGAATATTAAGCAAGACGCTTTCCATACCGTCAGATGCTGCCAAAAAGATTTTATCGTCCCAGGAAGCGATGGGTTCGGCTAGTGATGAACTTTCAAACGCCAATGACCCGTCAGCAGTTGATTTTGAAAAAAAAGCGCTCAATGATTTGTTAAGTGGTAAAGAGGGGTTAGAAGGCGCTTTAAGTCAAATGGGACAGGCGAGTAGTATGGGGGGCAAAGGTTCAATGGGGATGGGTGGTAAATTTAGAACACGCGGGAATAGAGGTAATAAAGAAGGCGGTTATACGGGGTTCAGGGAAGGTTTCGTAAAAATACCTTCAATCGACGAATATAAGCCGCCAAAAGAATTCAGGGAATCAATAATTGAATCACTCAGACAAAAATATCCGCAAAAATATGAAACAATAATAAAAGATTATTTTAAACGGCTTATAGAATAAATTTTTTTATTCTCCTTCAGCAAATACCCCGTCAAGTTTCACTTGACGGGGATAAGGAAAGGAGAACCCCCACGTCTAGTTTTGTCTACGACAAAACTGTGCGGGGTGGCAATTTGATACCCCGCAGTTTGCTGCGGGGAACTTTATTATTTTACTTTTTAATATTTTTTTTATATAATTCCGCATATATGTCATACAGCAATAAGCAAAATGTTGAATGTTCCTGTGGAAAGGAATTCGAATGGGATTTATGGGATTCCATAAACGTTACTACTGACCCCGATTTAAAAGAGATGATGTTAAACGGGTTGCTGAATGTAGTCGTTTGTCCATATTGTGGGTTACTTTTCTACTGGGAAAGATTTCTATTGTATCATGATGAAAAAAAACGATATTTGTTTTATGTGTATAATCACGACTGTAAAGACAATCGCGACGAATTAAGAGAAAAAGCAAAAATCGATTACGAGACAGTTAAACAGAAATCAGACAATATGTTTTTAGCGGATTATAAAATTGAAGTATTTTTTGGGCTTGATGAATTGGTCGAGTTTATTAAAAATGAGGAGGAATTATGAATCAGATAGTGAAGAATGGAATGTGGAAAAAGTTTAAAATAGGTTTGATGATTTTTAGTTTTACAGGTTTGGTTTTTAATAATCTTTGTGGAAAGGAGAAAAAGCAGATGAAAGAAATTGCTGTAATTAAAACGGATAAAGGGGTAATAAAATTTGAATTTTACGAACAAGATGCACCAAACACTGTTGCAAACTTTAAAAAGCTTGCTAATGCAAAGTTTTACGATGGTTTAAAATTCCACAGGGTTGTTCCGGGATTTGTAATTCAGGGCGGGTGTCCAAAAGGTGATGGTACCGGTGACCCGGGTTATAAGATAAAAGCAGAGTTTAACAAAAGGAAACATCTTGACGGAACTGTAGCGATGGCAAGAGCGCAATCTCCTGATTCTGCCGGATGTCAATTCTATATCTGTCTTGGTCCACAGTCGTTTTTAGATGGTCAATATACTGTTTTTGGGCAGGTTATAGAAGGACTTGATGTTGTTCATAAAATACAAATCGGTGATATAATGAGAAAGGTTTATGTTGAAAAACCAAATGACAAGCCAAATGATAAACCAGCTGAGAAACCAAAGCCTAAAGTAAAAAAATAGATTCGCTCGGAAGCAAATTTCTTCGAGACGCTCCCTTGAGGTCGCTCTAACATTTGCTCCTGTTGGGTATAGGTCGCAAATTCAGGCTCTTCAGAAATTTCTTCCTCGCTCAATATAGGGAAGGTAAACTTAAGAATCGGGTTGTTTTATCTGCATTAATCAGCGTTTGTTTAATCAGAATCAGTGTTAATCAGCGTTACCGGAATCAGCGGTCATCAGCGTTCGGTTAATCATCAGCGGCAATCAGCGTTTATATGAAGTATATTGATGAAGTAAAATATCATAATCCTCAGGATTTCTCAAATAAATATAAGAAATTATACGAATCCTTGTCTATTCGTGAACCTGAAAAATTATATAATAAGGACAAACAACCGGTTACTGAAAAACTTGTAAAAATGATATGGTTTGACCAAAAGATTGAAAGAAGAGGTTTGAAAACAATCGCCGGCAAAAATATTGTTATAGTCTCGCCGGGCGAGTGGAATTTTGATGAGGGACCTGATTTTAAGAACGCTAAAATAAATATCGATGGTCAGGAGATAACAGGTGACATTGAGGTTGATATTTATTCCTTATACTGGAAAAAGCATAATCATTATAAAAATAAGAATTTTAATAATGTTATCCTGCATGTCTTTTTATGGCAAAGCAGTAAATTATCAAAGACACTTACTCAAAATAAAGGCGCAGTTCCCTCTCTTGAATTGATTGATTATGTAAATGATGATTTGGAAATCATAAATAGCGATTTTGATGTTGAAAATTATCCTTATTCAAGCAAAGTTCGTGCCGGCAAATGTGCTGCATTCTCTTTTAGAAAATATTCATTATTGGAACATATAATTGGCATTGCCGGGGATGAAAGGATAAAACTTAAAAGTGAAGAGCTTAAAAGAAGAATGTCAAGCGAATCAATAAATCAAATAGTTTACAAAGGTATTATTGGCGGGCTTGGTTACGGTCAGAACAGGGAAAATTTCAGGAAGTTGGCTGAGATATTACCGCTTGAGCGGATAGAAAAAGTAATTAAATTAGAAAAGTTTGAAGAAAAACCAATTAGAATTCAGGCACTGTTTTATGGAGTATGCGGTCTTATTCCGGAAATAGACAAGATGGAAAAGCTTGATGATGAAGCTGAAAAATATGTATTAAAGATAAAGAAAATATGGAAGGTCCTGAGACAGCAGATTTTACCGGGTGAAATAATTAAAAAAGAGTCCTGGAAATTCAGGGGAATAAGACCATATAATTTTCCATATCGTCGTTTAGCTGCTGCGAGTCTGGTTATTTCTAAACATATCAATAATGGTTTTGATAAAATATTCCAGGATTTTTACGATAAGATTATCTCGGGTAACTTGAAGTTAAAGGAGTTCTTAAAAGAGATTAAAATAGATACTGCCGATTCTTTTAATTTTTGGTTTTTCAGAACTACATTTAATTCAAAAAAGTTTTTAAAACCTGTTGCTTTAATCGGAGAAGAAAGAAATCTGCTGATACTTATAAATGTATTTTTACCTTTGGCGATTGCAAAAATTCAGACATTAAAAGATGGTAAAATTATTTATCAGTGGTGGTTAAAACAACCTATAATAGCAACTAACCGGACGGCACGGCTTACTTCGTGGAAAATAGGTTTTGGAGATATTACGGGACGGGGCGAGCGTTTTCAACAGGGACTTTTACAAATATTTAAAGATTTTTGCGACATAAAGAAAGGAATATGTACTAATTGCAGTTTTCAGTCAATCTTTAATATGTCGATGAGCGAACTATTGCCGCAGTAAAATATAGTTGCAAAGCTCTGCCACTACAATGTTTTTGTCGTTGCCCGCCAACGGTTCAGTGGCGGGCATAACTTGATGCATAAGAATTTCGATGTTGTGGATTCCCGATTGAGACACTCGGGAATGACAATCTATCATGGCGTGTCATTCCCACGAAAGTGGGAATCTATCTTGATGAATAAGAATATCAATGTTTGTAGTAGCACGCCCTTGGCGTGCCTAATTTGTTCATATAGATAAAATACAGGAGGATAAATGGAAATTTTTGACATTTTGACTACAGCAGTAAAAAAGGGGGCTTCGGATATACATATCGTTGTAGGCAAACCACCTATGTGCCGCCATGTCGGTGAAATGAAGACTATTGAAGGATTTGCCGATATAATAAATCCTGATGAAGCAAAGCGGTTAATCTATTCAATGTTGTATGATGAACAAAAGAAGAAATTTGAAGAAGACCTTGAATTAGATTGTTCTTTTAATTTACCTAATGTTTCAAGATTCAGGGTAAATGTTTTAATGCACAGAAATGGCATTGGTGCTGTACTCCGTGTAATTTCTTCTAAAATACCGTCACCTGAACAATTACGTTTACCGGAAGCAATTACAAAACTTGCAGGTTTGGCAAGAGGACTTGTACTTGTAACAGGACCTACTGGCAGCGGTAAGTCAACGACGCTCGCTTGTTTGATGGATCTTGTAAATACAACCAGGAAGGACCATATTCTTACTGTTGAGGATCCTATTGAGTTTGTTTATGAATCAAAAGGTTGTGTTGTTACTCAAAGAGAAGTCGGGCAACATACACTTTCTTTCGGTGCGGCATTAAAACATGCTCTTAGAGAAGATCCCGATATAGTACTTGTAGGTGAAATGAGAGATCTTGAAACAATCGGAGCAGCAATAACAATTGCCGAAACCGGGCACCTTGTTTTCGCTACACTTCACACAACCGATGCTCCTTCAACAGTTGATAGAATCATTGATGTTTTTCCGCCGCACCAGCAGCAACAGGTAAGAATGCAGCTTTCCACTTCACTTCAAGCGGTTATATCTCAAACGCTTATTCAAACTGTTGATGGTAACTCGAGAATTGCAGCAAGAGAGATTATGATAGCTACCCCTGCAATTTCAAATCTTATAAGAGAAGGTAAAACGCACCAGTTATATCAGACAATAGAAGTAGGGGCAAAAGCAGGAATGATATCTCTCGATAAAGTTCTTGGTGGTCTTGTTAGGGATGGATTGATAAAAATGGAAGATGCTTTAGCGAAAGCGCATAATCCGGAGATGGTAAAAGCAGCAATTTCCGGCAGATAGCCGTTCGGGAGCTTGTCTCACAGAACCGTTGTCCCCGACGTTACGTCGGGGCACTCTCACTCGTTCCGCTGAATGTTTTAAGCGGAACTCCGTGAAGTTCTGCTCAACAACTTCTTCGCTCTTCGATTAGGAGCTTAGTGGATAACAAAGAGGTAAAGAGGAGCGCAAAACAGGCGTAAAACATTTAGCGCCTACCTGCCGGTAGGCAGGTCAGTTTCGCGTATATTAAAATGAATATTGAAGAACTCTTAAAATTGGTTATTGAAAAGAAAGGAACCGATTTACATTTAAAAGCCGGTTTACCTCCAATGGTTCGTATTCACGGTGATATTGAGCCGCTTGTAGACGGTGAGAAACTTACGTCTGCAAAGATAAAAGAGTTAATTTCAAAATATATAGGGATTGATGAAGAAAAGAAAATGCAAGAAAACAAAGAATATGATTTTGCTTGTGAACTGTCTGGAATAGCAAGATTCAGGGGAGCTCTTTTTATACAAAAGGGGAATTATGGGGTTGTATTTAGAATGATACCCATGATAATTCCCTCTATTGATAGTTTAAACATACCTTCTGTATTGAAAGATATAGCTATGACTAAACAAGGACTGGTTCTTGTAACAGGTCCCACTGGTAGCGGGAAATCAACAACTCAAGCGGCAATAATAAATGAAATTAATGAAACATCCAAAAAAAATGTTATTACAATTGAAGACCCGATTGAGTTTGTTCACACAGATAAAAAATCAATAATAAACCAAAGAGAAATTGGTATGGACACTCAAACATTTGGAACAGCGTTAAAATCAGCATTAAGACAGGACCCGGATGTTATTCTTGTCGGCGAAATGCGTGACCCTGAAACAATTTCAACCGCTATTACCGCTGCTGAAACAGGACATCTTGTTATATCAACATTGCATACGAATGACACAAAACAGACAATTGATAGAATAATTGATTCATTTCCTGTAGAACAGCAATCACAAGTTAGATTTCAAGTTTCACTGTTTCTAATCGCAGTTGTTGCACAGCGTCTTATTAAAAGAAAAGATGAAAAAGGTATGGTTGTTGCTATGGAAATAATGATAAATACACCTTTTATAAAATCATTAATTGCAGAAAGCAAAACAGGACAAATTTCAAAAGCGATAGAAGATAGTTCTTCTTTTTACAAAACGCAATCATTTAACCAGTCACTTCTATCACTTTATAAGAATGATGTTATTACTATGGAGGAAGCGCTTGCTACAAGCAATAATCCGTCAGATTTGAAAATACAGATACAATCGGTAGATTTTGCAAAAAAGACAGGGGGAACGAAATGAACCTTAAATCGGTTGAAATTTTCAATGGGTTGTCGGATAGTGTCCTAAAACATATATCAAAGATACTGGAAGAAAGAAAGATAAAAAAAGATACTGTTATTTTTGAGGAATCATCTTCGGCGGATGTTTTTTGTCTGATAGCGGAAGGAAAAGTTGAAGTTTTTAAGCATCTTTCGGAAGGTTCAACAAAAACTCTTGCCATTTTATCTACCGGTGATTATTTCGGTGAAATGTCGCTTTTTGAAGATAAACCAAGAATTGCATCGGTCCGGGCAATAGATGATGTTACCTTGCTTGAAATAAAAAAGAATAAATTTGTAGAACTTATTTCCAGCGACCTGAATACCGGAATGAAACTTTTATCAGCAATTATGTCGACAACATTAAGCCGGCTTTCAGCAACAAACAGTCATCTCACGCTGCTTTATGATACAGGAAAAATCATTGCCAGTTCAAAGAACTTAAAACAGATGACAGCAGATGTTTTTTCAAATGTTGCTAAACTCTTTAAAAAAGCAGATAGCGGATTAATATCGGTTTATAATGAATTTACGGATGAATTAGATGTTCATTCATCAGTTAATTTAAAAGTACCCGTTGAAACGATTCCAAGAACAGAATCTTTTGTGAATAGCATTGCATCAGAAAAAGAGATAATTATCAACGATGATAAAAGTTTTGAACAGAAAAGTGATTTCATAAATGGCAAAGCATTTATATCATCAGCTTTTTATTTTGAAGATAAATTTCTCGGTTTTATATTATTTGCTAGTAACAATGAAAAAGCATTTACAAGGAACGATTTAATACTTTTATCTTCAGTTGCATCACTGGTTTCCGTATCAATAAGAAACATATCTTTTATTTCTGAAGAAGAAGCAAGACAGCGATTAAGTGAAATGCGCAGCCGACAGAGTTTTTAATTTATGATTGAAATAGCATTTATATTAAATCTTTTGCATTATTTATTTAACAGGTTTATAGTTATACCTATAAGTATTGTTACAGGATTTGGCTGGTGGGGTGCATTTTTCATTGCGATAGCAGGTGATATAATCCAGATGTTCATATATTTTTATATATTAGAAGGTGCCGGTGTAAATAAAAAATTAGGTATCTTAATATCAAAAAGATTCCCGTCGCAGGAGAATGTGGAAAAAACCGGAATGGTAAAGAGGGTTAGGGGATTAGGTTATTTGGGAATAACAATTTTAGCTGCACTTCCTGTATATTTCGGCGGTATGTATTCGGCAGTCTTAGTCAGCCACTTGATGCATCTTAATAGGAAAAAATCATATATATGTTTGACAATAGGTTCAATAATTGGTTCTGCCATTCTTGTAGTAGGACTGAGTTTTATATGGGGTTTAATAAAATCAATAATTATGTAGAAATTATAAGAAAAACAGAAAAACAATTTAATTGTAAAATTTATATTGTTGGCGGATATGTTCGTGATAAAGTATTAGGTCTAAAAAGTATTGATTTGGATTTGGTGGTAGAAGGTGATGGATTAGCTGTTGCAAAAGTTATTCATGGAAAACTCGGCGGAAAACTTAACATATATAAAAAATTCTTAACAGCATCCCTTAAGCTAAAAAATGGTTTTGTAATTGACATTGCAACAGCAAGAACAGAAAAATACCCAACCCCCGCTTCAATGCCGATTG
This sequence comes from Elusimicrobiota bacterium, assembly GCA_028718185.1. Taxonomy (NCBI): domain Bacteria; kingdom Pseudomonadati; phylum Elusimicrobiota; species Elusimicrobiota bacterium. The sequence continues at coordinate 44,002 of JAQUMH010000002.1, read as the reverse complement.
TTTTCCCGTCTAATTTGAAAAGCGATTTATTCCGCCGTGATTTCACAATCAACGCCCTCGCCTTTCCGCTTTCCCAAGATTCATCATTCCCACTAAAGTGGGAATCTAACTTGATGTTTAGGAATTTCAAAGTTTATGAGATTGTTTTACCTTCGGTTCGCGATGACAAAAAGAGTGTAGTCATTGCGAGGAGCAGAGCGACGAAGCAATCTAACTTGGCAATTAATAACATTATTGATTTACACGGTGGTTTAGAAGACATTAAAAAAAAACAAATTCGTGTGCTTCATAGTAACAGTTTTATAGATGACCCAACCAGAATTCTAAGGGCAATAAGGTATGCTCATCGTTTTGGTTTTAAGCTTGAAAAAAATACAGAAAAATGGATGATATCTGCAATAAAGAGAAACTTGCTAACACTGGTTTCAGCACCGCGTATAAGGGATGAATTTGTAAAAGCACTGGAAGAACAAAAAGCCAAAAAAATCCTGGAAGAATTTAAAAAGCGGGGTATTTTGAAAATCATTGATAATAGTTTGAATATCTCAGCAATCTCTCCAAAACAAGAACCTGTTGAAAAACGCTTAAAAAAACTCCTAAAATATTTCACAAAAGAACAAAAAATCACTTTTATAGAAAAGTTCTGCCTACCTAAAAAATACAAACAATAGAAATCCTTAAAAAGTAGTATTTCTTCTAAATAAGTGGCCTCTTTTTCTGTCCCCTTTTCTGAAAGCTAAAAAATAATTCCGAGACTTGTCGAGAGAAAATATATTGTGCAGAGTTTTTGCAAGTTGTTCGTCTAATTAAGTATGTTAATAGTTGAGGATGATTGTTTGTTTTATTTTATAATGGATTTGAATATGCAGAACCGATTAATTTCATATAGTGGAAAAAAGTCATAAAAAAGTGGCATTAGGTCATTGACAGAATAATTGCAGTTTAGTAAAATTAACACACATGGTCCGGAGCAATTGCATCGACCGAGTCTATGCTCGGAATCCGGAGCTGCTGCCCCGGATGAGAACATGATCCCGTAGTATCAGGGGAAACACAATTCCGATAACAAATTCCATAAATAAAAATCGGGTTAGTGCTCGGAGGTCGGCTCTGCTGAAACGACCGAGAACACAATCCCGATAACAAATTCTATAAATAAAAATCGGGATAATAAATAAATATTTATTAATTAATTATATCGATAATTGCACAACAATATATACAAATAACCTCTTGACAAATTATTTAAGAATGTAACCATAAAATAATATAATCAACTAGTAGTTGGCAAATAGTGTTAATAATTGCACATAAAAATTTGCTAAATAAGGAAAATACTTGACAAAGTTCTTAAAATATTTATAATTATTTTAAAACAGATATTATTAAACTGGATGTAAAGAATATGAAGATTAGATTAAAGTTTCCCTGTTGCATAAAATACATTTTATTTCTTTTTTTAGTTCAATTTATATTCTTTACCTATCTTTATGCAGATGCATGGGATCCGACAGATGATAATGCAGTAAATGGAACAGTTATAACACCTACCGCAACTACCCAATCAGATGGACCACACGATTTATCTGCAACAGATACAACAGATTGGTTTAAGATATCAATGACAGCAGGCACAATATATTATTTTTCTTTTACCAATTATTCCAATAATTGCAATGCTTACCTCTACAGCGATTCTGCAGGAACAAATCAAGTAGCAAGTAGTTCATCTGGTGATCCATTTAATTATAATGCAACATCATCACAGATATATTACCTGAAACTTAAATTTTCTTATAATAGTTGGTCAGGGTATCTTAATTATCGTTCTACCAATACAGCACCTGTGCTTTCGTGGACAGGTGAGACAAATTATACTTCTGATGGCTTAAATCCTGAAACAGGCAGTCCTTCAACAATATTCACATGTAGAGTAAAATATACAGATGCCGATGATGATGCTCCAGAATCATATTATCCAAGAGTTGTAATATCCACAGCATTAGGTGCGAGTTGGCAAGGAACAAAAACCTATATAATGAACGAAGTTGATGTCAACGATACCTCATATTCTGATGGCAAACTCTTTACATATTCTACAAATTTATCCTCCGGAACTGATTATATATATTATTTTCAAGCATATGATAAATGGAATACATTAGCAATTGGAGCCACATATTCTATTGATGCACCCGATGTTTCTACCCCTCAACTTTTTGCAATAGCGGGTTATGTTAAAGATAATTCAGGGACAGCAATCAATGGTGTTCTGGTGTGTTTAACTGGTGCAGATTTAAGATTTTCGACTACAACAGCAACAGGATATTATAAATTCACAGGTATTTCTGAAGGAGGGAATTTTACTGTTACACCGACAAAGACAAATTATACATTCTCACCGGAAAGTAAAAGTTATTCTAATCTTTCAGCGAATCAAACAGACCAGAATTTTACAGGGATTGCGATTGAAAGCACAGCAAAAGGAACTGCAGGTTGGACAACAAGATTAACCGGAAGCCGTGCCGAATATACTGCTTTTGACTGGTCATCAGCAGGAATTGTCTATTCACTGAATAATGAAAATGGTGTTGACCTTTACATTATGTCGGCAGATGGTTCTAATAAAAAACAAATTACGAATGATGAATATGTTGAGTTGGGTGCAAAGTTTATTTTCGGGCAGAGCAAAATTATATATGTCAGAGCAAATGATACCGTTTTAAATTATTCTATATGTACTATGAATAATGACGGTTCAGGAAAAACTGTAATATATACATCTACATCAACAATGGAAGATATTAAAGTATCACCTGATGGCACAAAAATAGCATTTATTAAAGATAGTAATAGGCTTTCAGTAATAAATATTAATGGAACAGGGTATATGTATCTTGCAGAGTGTTGGGCGGGTTATTCATGGGCACCTGATAGTAATAAAATTGTATATTATTTTTCAGGTGATATAAATATTATAACGTCAACAGGTGGTGCGCCAAATTATTTATGTGATGGAAGTTTCCCTGATTGGTCAGCTACTAATAAAATTGTTTACTGTTATGGTTCCTCTCCAAGTGATTACCTTTACACAATTAATCCTGATGGAACCGGAAATATACAGTTAACAACAACCGCTGGATACTACTACTATAAATTTAAATGGTCACCTGATGGTTCAAAGGTTTGCTATCTCGGTTATAATTATTACGCTGATTCCAATTCATGTTATATCATAAACAGTGATGGAACCGGAAATATAAAAATTGTTGAAGATTATGACTTTTTTGCATTCTCACCTACCAACGATCGTATAGGTTGTGGCAGTCAACAAAATATATATACGATAAAAACAGATGCTACTAATAAGAAAAATCTTACAAATAATACCTTATCTTATTACTTTAATTTGGTTGATGCTGGACAAAAAATTATTTATAATGCTAATTATGAAGACAGAGAAGAATTAAAGTCTATTGATGTGAATGGGAAAAATGAGACACTGATTGAAACTAGCACAACATCGTTTTTATCTGAAGTATTATCGCCCGATGGCACTAAAGTTGCGTATTCTTATCTTTATAATGGTAGATATTATGTAAAAGTGAAAGATATTTATGGGAATTCGGTTTATTCTGTTGATAGCGCCAGTCCAACATATTATATCGGATGGTCACAGGATAATAAAAAAATTACATTCATTTTAGGAACTGAACTTGTTATTAGTAACTTTTCTTCGCTTATCAAACTTGTTTCTTTTCCTGATTTTGTTTCCTATAGTGTACCGTCATTCTCATCAGATGGAACAAAAGTTGTTTTCTTTGGGACAATAAGCGGTGTTTCAGGAACATACATTATAAACAGTGATGGTACAAGTAAACAAAAAATTGCGATTGGGTCTTATCCGATTTACTCACCTTCTGGTTCTAAAGTTGCCTATTATTATAATGGTGATTTGTGGATATACGAGAATGGAACAAACACACAAATCACAAAAGATGGTAATATATGGTTCATATGGGATATCGGATGGTCTCCCGATGCTACAAAAGTTGTTAATTATGATAGAGTAATTGATACAGTAACTGGTATGGTTTATCAACTCACTAAATGGGGTATTGACTGGTATGGTTCAAAAATTACATATGTTGATGAATCCTTATTGAATCGTAAAATTGTTATTTCCAATCCTGATGGTTCTGAAAGGCAGCAACTTACTCCTGCATCTTATGTTTTTGGGTATGATAACTCAAGATTTTCACTCGACGGTACAAAAGTGGTTTGTAATTATGGTGGTGATATTTATTTGGTTAATCTGTATTCTTCGCATCAGGCAAAACTTGAACAAGACCATATATTGCCTGTAAATAATGTGATTAATCCAATAAAAGGTGATATTTGTAAAGTTTATTACAGTGTACCACAGGCAGGACATATAACAATAAAACTATACACGATAGACGGTGTATTTATAAAAACACTTGTTGATAAGGATGTGGTTGCGGGAACATATTCAGAAAATTGGTATGGTAAAAATAGTGAAGAAGAAGTAGTTGCTTCAGGAATTTATTATATTCATATAGAAGGACCAGGATTCAAACAAACAAAAAAGATTTGCGTTGTGAAATGAGTGCCAAGCAAAATTGATAAACGTTGATGTTTAGGATGTGTGTTATGTTTAGAGAAATTTTAGAAAGGAAGTCATTGCGAGAGCCGATGTCAATTGGCTCGTGGCAATCTCTGGTTTTATTTATTGCCTTTACCACTTCCTACTTCCTACTCCCTACTTCCTGTCTTTATGCTGGTTCTGGTACCTCCGGTGCAAGGATTTTAAATCAGACAGTAAGTGCCAGAACTGTAGGTATGGGTGAAGCGTTTGTTGCTGTATGTGATGACACAAATGCACTTTATTATAACCCGGCAGGTTTGGTAAATATAGAAGGTAATGAAATAGCGAGTATGTATTTAAAAGGCAGAGTAGATGAAAATTACGGTTTAGTTGGATGGGTAGGAACGCCATCAAATGGAATAGGCAGTTTTGGAGCAAGTTTTCTTTATTATGATGGTGGTAATTTTGAATGGAATAATCTTGATGGTACTTCAAGGAATGTTAAAGCACAGCAGGATATAGTTGGAACAATAGGTTATGGCAAAGAAATTTTCAATAATTTTTCATTAGGGTTAACTGCAAAGTATCTTTCATCCAAACTTGTAGAAACATATTCAGGGACTGCATATGCAGTGGATTTTGGTATTTTATATTATACAACCGTTGATGGACTTTCAACAGGACTTGCTGTTCAAAATGTAGGGACAAAACTGAAGTACATTGAACAGGGAGACGCACTTCCTATGAACATAAGGTTAGGAATAGCATATAATAAAACGGTATTACAAAATCACAGTTTTTTGATTGCCATTGACACAGTTAAACCAAATGAAAGTAATATAAGGGAAAACATTGGTATTGAGTATAGTTTCAAAGAAACAGTATTTCTGCGATTTGGCTATAAAGTAGGATATGATATTGATAAGGTTACTCTTGGCGCAGGTTTCCAAATGAAAGGATTAAAAGTTGATTATGGGATTGGTTTGGTTGAAACACTTAACCCAAACCAAAGAGTATCAATTGGTTATAGTTTTGGAAGCGAGTGATTATTTGAAGAGACAAAACCAGTAAAACTTGGTGATAAAACTAAAACAGATTTAGGAAAAATAAAATAATATTTTAGATAAAATAGAGGTGAAAAAAATGTTGATAAGAAAATTGTTTAACAAGTGGGTGTTAATTTGTTTATTTGTTGATTTGATTGGAGGAATCGGCATAATGTTTGCCAGGGAAGCGGTTTCTAACCCTGGTGAAAAAAGGTCGTGGAATTTGGTGGAAGATGATCGGCATGCAGGAATTATAGATGAAGAGACGGCATTTATGTATAAGTTCTACTGCATAAATGATCCTGATTCTTTACCTCAAAAATATAAGAAGCCTAATATGCGATTGTATCAGAAAAAGAATTCTACATTAGATATTCAACGAGAATTAGAAAATATATGGAATAAGTTAAGTGAGGTGAACAAGAAGAAAATAAAAATAATAACATGGAAAAATAGATTAAATTTTTATAGCGAGCAAAGTTCTATTGTTAAGATAATTGAACCAAAAGATAGTGAAGTGGTAGATTCGTCTAATATAGTAATAAAAGGCACAATAGAAACGCCAGAGGTTTATAATGTAACAAATGCTTGGATAAAAATTGGAGATGTAAGTATAACAGAAAAACAAAAGATAAAATTATCTAAAGTGGAACATATATTACCGGAAGAAATATATCAAGAGAAGATGTATGGAAAAGAACGAGGTAGAAAATATTATCTTGAATTTAAAGAACAGTTTAAAGATAAACCTGGACTTGTAGAATTATATGGTCCTCCTGGACAAAATATATATAATTTCAGTGAGACGGGGGTATTACCATCAACAGGAATCTGGAATGTTAGTATTGGTGCAGAGAATGAAGGAAGTAAGTTTGCGATGCAAGAGGATTTTGATAGTGTTTGGATTGTTTATCCACCGAAAGCCAAAACAGACATTACCCCACCCACAATAGAGATAGAAGGTGTAGAAGATGGGCAAAAGTTTGATGAGATACCATATGAAGAATATGTGAAAGGCAAGATATATGGTTCAATAAAGTTTATATATGGAGATAGTAGTCCAACATTATTATGCACATATTCTAATAACAAACGTATAAGTTTTGGGTCCCCATATAATTTTACTACTAGCTTCAGAAAAAAAGTATATTCTTTGGATGATATTAAACCATATCTTCAAAAAGAAGGAGTAAATAAAGTTAAAGTAGTTGCCACTGATTGTTATGGGAATACCAGCACAAAGGAAATAAATATTATTTTAATTAAGAAAAAACAATAGTTTTTATGTATAAAAAATTTAAATTTTATTATTTACTAAGATGTTTTATAGGTTTTGTATTTTTATTTTCTTTCGCTCAAAGAGTAATAGGTTTAACTTTGAACATCAACTCGGGTGCTGATTATACAAATTATAAATACACAACGCTAACCATCGGTAATATACCGTCCGATGCTCAATGGATGATATTCAGTAACAACAATTCGTCATGGTCCCCTTGGGAAGGAATAAGTTCTATAAAATACAGCTGGGACTTGACTGCTTACGGTGGAGGCAGTGGAGATGGCAATAAAACGGTATATATGAAAGTGTTTGTAACTACTTATTCCCCAACTGATATAGGAAGTACAAATGATAGCATAACCCTTGATACATATTCGCCATCAACAACTTGTAATTTATCAGGGACATTCGGCGAAAATGGTTGGTATAAATCGGATGTTACGGTAACGTTAAATGCTTATGATGTAACATCTGGAGTTAATAAAACGCTTTACCTGGTTGATGGTGACTTGTCTGCTCAAACTTACACTACGCCATTCGCAATTGGGGCTAATGGAGAGCATACGGTTTACTATTGGTCATATGATAATACTGGTAATGGCGAAGCCACTCATTCACAAACTGTAAAGATAGACAAAACAGTTCCGAGTGGATTATCTGTTTTAATTACTTCTCCTGGTACGGGATTTACTAATAATAGAATTATTACATTAGCGTTATTAGCAAGTGATGCAACTTCCGGTGTGGCGAAAATGCAATTTACTGAGGATTCTAATAATTGGCCATCAACTTGGGAAGATTATTCTATATCAAAATCTTATTATATTAATTCTACTGGCGAAGGTGCAAAAACAATATATTTTAGAGTTAAAGATTATGCAGGTAATATATCATCCTTTGTTTCCACTTCCATTATACTTGATGAAACTAAACCTACCGTGGTCTCATTTAATCCTCCTGACCAAAATCAAGGAGAAAATGAAACAATAACAATAAATGTTACTGTGTCAGATACGATTCAATTGGAAAAAATAGTGGTAATACCAGAAATAGGACCAGCAAAAGAACAATACGTAAATGGCACAAATGATACTAAATCGTTTGATAATATTAATCTTCGCCAAGGAATAAATCATATAATGATACAAGTGTGGGATGTTGCTGGTAATGTTAGCAATATAAAAGATGTATATTACACTTACGGCGTTTATAAAACCACTAATTTTAAGTTTCATTTTAGAGCATATACAATTTCAAATCCTGATGTTAATCAGGTCAATTCAGCAGGTTGGCAATCACACAATGGTATTCCCGATTATGTATATAATTTTGGACAGTATTTTGAATATAGTTGGAACCAAATAGTGAAACCTGGTTCATATGGTTATGAATCTCCACCATCAGAATATTTTGTAATTGAAAATAAATTACCTGTTTATATTTTAAATTTAGGAAATGGCGCATATGGAAGCACTGCATATAAACATCCAATTTTAGGTTCTATAATTCAGGTAGACAATGATTATATTGGTGATAAATTTTATACACATGGTACAGATGCTATGCAGATTACCTCCGCCCATGAGTTTTTTCATGCTGTTAAATGTAGTTATAATCCAAGAGATGATAATTATTGGTGGAATGAAGCTACATCTGTCTGGATGGAAGATGAAATTTATCCTAATGTAAATGACTATTTACAATATCTTAAAGGATTTGCTGGAAAGCCATCTTGGTTTGCAAATTCTACTCAATCATTGGATTATATAAATGATTGGAATGAATACGGTTCCTGTATTTTTGCAAAATATTTTTCCGAGAGATTTAATGAGAAAGATATAATTCGCCAGATTTGGGATATATGTAAAACTACCGATTCTTTGTCGGCAATTGATAGCGAATTAATATCAGGTCATGGAACAAGTTTATCTAATGAATTTAAGACATTTACTGTTTGGAATTATGATGCTTCTAAATATTATATTGAAGGTAATTCTTATCCGAAGATAACAGTTTTAGATACTTCTGCTAAATACCAATACCCATCAGGAGTTAATACTGTTATGCATCTTGCAAGTCACTATTTTGAATTTCGTCCAGCACCTGATAAACCAACTCCACAAACGCTTCTCCTTAATTTTGATTCATCAGTAGTTACACCATTATGGGGTGGCAAAGTGTTGAAAGTTAAAATGGATGGCACTATAGAAGAACAAAATGATTTAAATAAAACTGGTAATACCGTATCCATTTCCAATTTTGATACAACTTGTTCCAAAGTTATTGTTATACCAAGCAATACAGACGCTTTTGCTAATAATTTAGATTACTCTTTAATAGCAATGATACCACCAAATTTCACAGTAGAATATTTTGCAGATTCAAATCTTACACAACCATTAGCAACTTATACAGGAAAGCCAATAACTAAAGCACAAACAATTTATCTAAAAATAACTGCAAGTGAACAATTATCTGCCAACCCAACATTCAGTATAGATGCTCCTGGTACTGTGAATGATAAAACAGAAGTAGCAACCATACTTGTATCAGGGAATGTGTATAAAGGTGAAGTAAATATTGTTTCTGGTCCTGGTGTTGAAGGAATGGTTTCCGTTACCATAAGTGGAAAAGATATTGGAGAGAATATTGCTACAAATGTTACACCAACTATTGGTAAAGAGTTTATGATTGATGTTACCCCACCGATTGGAAGTTTACTTATTAGAGATACATTTGCACCGTTAGAAAATTTTACAGGTAGTCAGCAAGTTAGTTTGTATTCCACAGTTTCAGATAATAGTGAAGTTGGTTGGATGCAGTTTTCTTATGATGGAATAATTTTTATTGGAGATTGGATTGAGTATACACATATTTATTCTCCTTGGTGGTTGACAGCAGGAGCAGGTAATAAAACGGTATGGGCGAGATATAAAGATAAAGCAGGAAATATTTCTATAGTAGAAATAAAGGATGAAATTTATCTTGATACAACAGACCCAGAAATGCCTAGTGGTCCTGCAAAGGCACCAAGATTTGCAGGAGGTGCCTATTCCTCTTCTACAACAGTAACATTTACATGGGAAGGCGATTTTGCTACCGATATGGAAAGTGGTATATCTAATTTTAATATTGCAATTTATAATAGCATCACAGATAGCCTAATAGCACAAGCAGATGTTCCAAATAGTCAAACAAATTATACTGTAGATGGTCTTATTCATGGTCAATCATATTTTGCAAAAGTTCGTGCTCAAAATGGGGCAGGTAGATGGAGTGCATGGCTAACAGGAGGCAGTGTAATGATTGATACAACTTCGCCAATGTGTGTATCAATTAATGATGGGTTATATACAAACAATAACACACAACTTTCTTGTAATTGGAGTTTTACCGAGGATATCTCTGGAATTGTGGAATATCAATATGCAATAGGAACATCACAATATCCGAATACTGGATGGTATAATATTATCGCTTTAACATCAACAGGAACACTTAGTAATATAACTAGGACATTTGATTCACCTTTAGATGACGGTATTTATTATTTTACAGTGAAAGCGAAAAATGGAGCTGGTTCCGAGACCCCGGTTAGCAGTGATGGAATAATAGTAGATACGACCCCGCCAGATAAACCACAATCTTTATCTGTTTCACCATCCGGTTGGACAAACCAGACACAATTTACCATATCATGGTCAACTCCTTCTGATTTATCAGGAATAGCAGGAGCATATTATAAGTTAAATACGGAACCTGCAAATTATATTCCTAATACTCAAACATTTACTTCCAATTTCTCTGTTGTTGAAGGGAATAATATATTATATATCTGGCTTAAAGATAATGCTGGAAATACTGACTACACTAAAAATGCAACAGTTACGTTGAGATACGATATAACTCCACCAGATATAACGAGTTATTCCTGTCTTGCATTCTCACCTAATGGTGATGGAATAAAAGAGGCAACAACGATAGATTATACTTTATCGGATAATTTCTCAACAGTGATTAAAACAACAATAAAAATATATGACTTACAGAATAATTTAGTAAGAACACTTATTGATAGTATTTCAAAGAATATAGGGGCAAATTTAGATATATGGGATGGTAAAAATACCAATGGGGTAGTAGTAGCAGAAGGGATTTACAAATGTAAAATAACAGCAGTTGATGAGGCAGAGAACTTAAAGGTATATGAAGGCGATATAATTGTAGACATAACACCACCACAGGTATCAAATGGCAGTATATATATAAATCCTGGTGCTTATTCCCATAATATTTTTACTAAAAATGATAAAAGTGTAGATATATCATTTGATATATTTGATAGATTTTCACCATCAGCAAAGGTGAGTTTTACTTTTACATCAGGAACAAGATTGTTTACAAAAGTAACAGATTTTGTAGTTACACCGAATATAACACAAAATCTTCTATATGCTTGGGATGGGACAGATGCGTTGGGGAATACTGCGTCTGATGGAGAGTATACATTAGGATTAAAAGCAACAGATGAATCTGGAAATATAGGCAATACGATTCCAATATTGCAAACATTTAAGATAGATAGAACACCGTCATTTGTAACCACACTTTACACAAATATACAAATATTTAATCCAGAACTTAAAAATGATACTGTAACAGCATATTATAAGATAAGTGATAATGCAACAGTAGAGGTAGCTGTTGAAGATATATTAGGACAGATAGTCCGAAGTCCAATATCCGAGGTAAAACAAAAAGATGTGTTATATTCCTATACATGGGATGGAAAGAAACAAGATAACAGTTTTGCAAGTGATGGAAGTTATGTTATAAAAATAAAGACAACAGATGAAGTAGGAAATAAAGCAGAAGAGACGGTAAATGTAATAAAAAATCAGATACCTGCCCAAATAGTGTCACCAGTATTTAATGGCATAGTTGGTAATCAAGTAGAAATAGTTGGTATAGCAATAGATCCAGTAGTAAATGATAATATTGACTTTTTGTGTTACAAAGTATGGTATGCTACTTATAGTAATGCGACACCAGACAATTACATAAGTCCAGATATGAATGTATGGAAATCGATACCAGTACCTGTGTCAAATCAAAGTCCAAATGATGTAAATTATCCAAATTCTAATGCATCATACAGAGCAATACTAAATTCAACATTAGCGTATTGGGATGTATCATCTTTACCAAATGGTACCTATACAATTTTATTGGTTGCACAGGATAGTGCTATGCCATCAAACTACAGTGCAATAACAGTATCGGTAAAAGTGGACAATACAATTCCAGAAACTGACAAGCCGATACTTAATATCACAGCACCTATTTCTGACCAGGTGTTTAATATAACCACAATAAATGATAAATTGAATATCTCATATACTTTAATGCAGAATACCGGCAAAAAGTCAAATGTGGTACTGGATATTTTTAAGATGGTTGATGTCAACACATTTGGTCCGGTAATTTTACATTCAGAATATTTTAATAAAACTGCTGGTGAAACAATACAGTGGGATGGTAAGGATTTTAGAAAACAGTATGTGCAAAATGGGATTTACAGGATACAATTAACAGCAGTAGATATAGACGGTCTCGGGATGGATAAGAAATCTGTTAGTGTAAATGTAAATGTAACCATAACAGAACCACTAAAGATTACAAAATTTGAATCAGACAAATCAGATGTCTTGTTAAATGAACCAGTCCAAATTACATATGAACTGACAAAAGCAGCTACAGTATATATTACTATTTATGATACAGTAGGTAATCTTGTAAAGATGGTTGATAATGAATTTACATCTGGGTTGACAGAGTATACAACAGTCTGGAGTAGTATTGTAGAAGGGTTATATACTTGCAAGATAGATGTTATTGCAGTAGATGACCAGACAAAAGGTTCCGCGTCAGTTTCAATTGCAGTTATTGGAGGACCAGGAAGTGGGTTAGCAGAAATTACTTCACCAGCACCATATTCAGTTAATCAAGGGTCTTCTAATTTCAACTGGTCCGCAACTGTAAAAAAGGGGGAATATTATTCACCGCAATCATTTTCTGCTACTGTGCAAACACATGCTGCACAGTCGTGGATACAAACATCACAACAAGATTTTGGACAAGGAGGCATAAGTAATATTGACCTAAATTCAGAGTCGGGTAATGTTAAGATATGTACCAAAAAATATGATGATATTTCTACTTTTTATAATGGGCAAAAAACACCTACTCTTATAATTGCTGATAATAAAGTTCAGTTTAGTCAATATGTTGTGGATGCAATACATGAACAATACGATGATATTTCGGGTAATTATCCGCTTGCTCCTAGTTCATCTTGGACAAATGCAAATGATAGAAATGATAGTACTCTTGTCTGGCCTGCATGGGCTGGGTATGGAAACACTTGGGCGTTTGTTTGTGGTCGTTCAGGACCTCCTCAAGGTGTACCACCTATATATCCATGGCATTATAAATTTTATAGATTACGGGTAGTAGGAAGTGTTGCTGTATGGCATAAAGATGGAAATAATTGTGGTGCTAATATCTACTTGCAATACGGCAATAGTTCAAATGGCCCATGGACAACTTACAAGTATTGGAGTCAGGTAGTTTCTCATGGTTCTAGTATAAATATTTCATTTGATGAAGAAGTTCCCACACCATTTTATGCACCATATTTTAAGATCCTTGTGCAGCCCCACAATTCAAATCATGGTGCATATTTATTTCTTAATAGTATAGAGGGATACCAAAAACGATATGAAAATACAGGTGTGTTTATTTCACAAGAACATGATACATATTCTTATTCACCAATTTGGAACTTATTTCAAACGAGTGATGAAAATAATGTAGGTTATTTAGGAGGGGCTCACATAACATATAGGATTGCAAGCTACAATAGTTCTGGAGAAAATATTAACTGGGAAGCCGCCCCAATAGTGGAAAATGGAGTAGTGCCATCACTTGGTCAGAAACGGTATTTTAAATGGAGGGCAGATTTTGCTACTCGTGATTTACAAACAACTCCAGTAATATACAATGTCACTCAGAATTTTGGTTTAGTTGGAACACTTATTTCTCAAGCACACGATTGTAAAACAGCACCATCGTCTTGGAGAAATTTTGAGGTATCTGAATACAAACCTTCAGGAACGAATATCACTTATACGACTCAAACGAGTGATGATGGATATAGTTGGGAATCTGAAAGAACAGCAACCCCTGGTCAGCCAATTTACTCAACACCAAGAAAATACATCAGATGGAAAGCAACTTTATCTACAAATGATGGAAGTAAAACTCCTGTTTTACGTGAAGTAAAAATAAATGCAAATTACGAACCTTCAGTAACTGTAAATAATACTTGTTATAATGGGCACGATACTTACAATTCAATTGAAGAAATAAGAATACCGTATGACTATATTCCGTCATCATCTCCTTATACATTTGTGACTCAAACAAATCCTAAAGTCCTTAAAACAATAGTAGAAGAAAGAGGTCTTTTAGAATTAAAAGCGACAACCAACGAGAAAGAATCATGGGATATGACAACAGATGACCAAGGATTGCCAGAACATAAGATCATTAGTAAAAATAATGAATTTAATAATAGTGGTAATAATCTTCAAGCAGATTTTGTAATAGAAGGACCTTTTGAACCAACAGTTGCTGACCGATATAGACCAATAACGATTTCTGCAGCATATCCTTTGGTAAATATGAATAACCCCGATGAAATTAAAAACAAATATACTTTTTGGAAACAAAATGGAACTACTATAGACAATCCTTATGTGTGGATTGATGCAGATAATTATGATACTCAAAAACAATGGGACATAAAATTGCAATATCCAGACGGCACTATGTGTAATGATTTGGTAGTGGATAAGAAACTTACCAAAGCATCAAACACAGATAGTAATGATATTAATGACGACTTTACCGTAAAAATATCAACAGATGAAGCGGCACCAAAAAGATTTGTTGAGATAAAAGGTAGTGCGTTTGGGAGTGATTTTAAGGGATATTCAATGTTCTATCAAAAGACAGGCGATACAATATTGAAAACCATACCGGTAATATCCACTCAACCTGTTTCAAATAATACACTATCATTTTGGGATGTATCAGGACTTAATGGAGAGTACAAAATAAAGTTATATGTATTTGCCGGTAATGGTGTAAAAGAAATAGAGCAAACAGTATATGTTGGTAAACAAGTATTTCCTGGCGAACATAAATATGTATCAGCACCATGGAACAAAGCATATTTAGAATTTTACACTGATTCATTATTACAACCAACCACTGTAAGCATAACACCAGTAAAATTGTCAGATACAGATATTATTGTTGATACAGGTATGCCTCTGCCTCTTGGTGCGTTATTTGATATGGAACCAAAAGATATACAATTTAATAAAGATGGAAATGGTAAATTAGTTGCTCCTGCTGTTTTAACAGTGCGATTTTTACCTGAAGAAGTTACAAATGTAGATATAGGAAAACTCACTGCATATCATGTCGACAGTAATGGCAAAGTAAAACCAACAACACTAACAAGTTTAGGGTGGAAAAAAGATGCATCAGGGAAGAACGATATTTTTGAAGTAAGTTGTGAAGTAGTAGGATTTTCGCAGTATTTAATAATCCCACAAGTGCCAATACCTGAATTTGACGCAAATATATCAACAATAACAAACCAGCAATATATAACAATTACAGGCGTAGTAGAAGCTGTTGCAGATGTAACAGTATATAATGACGGTGCTAGTTTGAAGACAGTAAAAGCAGATAGTAATGGCAGATTTTCAGCAGAAATTTCGCTTTCAGAAGGAGCAAATCCAATATTTGCAAAAACGACGAGGTGGTTTAATAATATTCCGTTTGATAGCCCTAAATCAAAAATAACATCAATAACAAGAGATACCACTTTACCACAGATAACTAATTTATCGGTATCTGCTGCAGTAATATCACCAGATGGTGCAAGGATTAAATCAGAAATTTCATTTGTTCTATCTAAAGAATCGGTAATAAATGTTGAAATTTACAATAATGATGTACTAACAAGAGCCCTTATAAGTAATTTGGCTGTACCTGCTGGAAATTATAGTTGTGAGTGGGATGGCAAAAATACAATTGGGCAAAATGTTTCTTCCGGTACATACACTTGCAAAGTAAATATTATTGATTTAGCAGGTAATGCTTCATCTGCAACAACAGAGTTTGAAGTGATGAGTGATACAACCCCGCCGATAATGACGAATGTTGCATCCAGCGATATAACTTGGAATTCCGCAGTAATAAATTGGTTAACCAATGAACCAAGTGATTCACAGGTGGAGTACGGACTAACGACATCATATGGTAACTCATCAGTGTTAGATACAGTTAAGGTAACAAATCATAGCGTTAATATAACCGGATTAACATCAGGTACGGTATATCATTATAGGGTAAAGAGTAAAGATACAGCAGGTAATCTTGCAACAAGTGAAGATAATTCGTTTACAAGCGACATAAATTTCATAAGTAATCATAGTTTTGAATTAGGCACATCATCCTGGACATTTTATACGGAAGAAGCAGGCTCGTTTGTTACCACATCACCTGGTTTTGATGGTAGCAAGTCTGCCAGATGTACAATAATCAAATCCACCGGTAACCTCCAGTTATACCAAAAAGATATCGTTCTTAATCCGAATACCAGATATAGATTAACATTTACAGCATATTCCAATACAGGCCGTGATATGACATTGCACGTGTTCAAGCACGGCACCCCATATACCAACTACGGATTAAGTAATTATTTGGCGAACCTGACCACAACCTGGCAAACATTTTCCACCGAATTTGTAACAACCGGATTTTCGTCTGTAGTTACTGATGCCCGTTTAATGTTCTGGTATGCGCCATATGCAGTAGCAGGAGATGTGTATTACGTAGACGATGTACATCTTGAGACAGTTCCACCTGATACAACCCCGCCAATAATAGTGAGCGTTACATCCTGCGATATAACCTGGAATTCCGCATTAGTAAATTGGATAACCAATGAACCAAGCGATTCGCAGGTGGAGTACGGACTAACAACATCATATGGAAACTCAACAGTGTTAAGTACAGTTAAGTTAACAAATCACAGTGCTAATATAACAGGATTAATGCCTGGTACAGTATATCATTACAGGGTAAGCAGCAGAGATGAATCAGGTAATTTTTCAACAAGCGAAGACAATACGTTTACAAGCGACATAAATTTCATAAGTAATCATAGTTTTGAATCAGGCACAACATCCTGGGCTTTTTATACCGAAGAAGCAGGCTCGTTTGTTACCACATCACCCGGTTTTGAAGGTAGCAAGTCCGCCAGATGTACAATAACCAAATCCACCGGTAACATCCAGTTATACCAGACAGGAATTTGCCTTAATCCGAATACCAGATATAAATTAACATTTACAGCCTATTCCAATACAGGACATGATATGACAGTGCGCGTGTTCAAACACGGCACCCCATATACCAATTATGGTTTGGATAATTATTTGGCGAACCTGACCACAAGCTGGCAGACATATTCCACCGAATTTGTAACAACCGGATTTTCGTCTGTTGTTACTGATGCCCGTTTAATGTTGTGGTATGCCCCATATGCAGCAGCAGGTGATGTGTATTACGTAGACGATATACACCTTGAAACAGTCCCACCTGATACAACCCCGCCCATAATAACGAGCGTTACATCCAGCAATATAACCTGGAATTCCGCAGTAATAAATTGGCTCACCAATGAACCAAGCGATTCACAGGTAGAGTACAGTACAACAACACTATATGGTATTTCAACGACATCAGATACAACAAAAGTAACAAGCCATAGCGTTAACATAACCGGCTTAACGTTAGGTACTACATATTATTACCATGTAACAAGTAAAGATGGTTCCGGCAATATAGCAACAAGCGAAAATTATACGTTCAGCACACTAAGCACTTCTTCCGGCACAAATCATGTTATAAATGCCGGCTTTGAATCAGGTACAGATTCCTGGGCATATTATGCAGGTGGCGGAGGCACATTTATTAGCACAACACCAGGTTTTGAAGGAGCCAAATCCGCCAAATGTACAATAACCGCTGCCAATGGTAACATCCAATTATACCAGACAGGAATTTGCCTTAACCCTAATACCAGATATAGATTGATATTTACAGCCTATTCGCCAACCAGACATGCCGTAACAGTACACTTGTTAAAGCATGGGACCCCATACACAGACTACGGTTTGAATTACACAGCGAACCTTGGCACAAGCTGGCAGACATTTACTACCGAATTTATCACCACAGGCTTTACAGCTCCGGTAACCGATGGACGTTTCCGGTTCTGGTTTACGCCATATGCGACTGCAGGCGATACATATTACATAGATGATGTTCGTCTTGAGACAGTAACAGGACTCGCTACACCACCAAAACCTATTATAAAGTACAGTAACACCTTAAAGTCATATTACTACGAAGACGGACCGACATTAGATACAGCGTCATTAGACCCAGCTATAACAGTATCAAGCTTGAAATTCAAAGCACAAGTATACAATACAAATGACAATAACCCCACAACGGATTACAGCGGGACACTAACACTATCAACAAAGAACTCAAAAACCGGTATATTGAACGTTGCAGACGCAATACTGACAAAAGAAGATACAGGAGAAAGGGAGATATCAATACCATTCAATAGTGAAATAGAGACAGTATCAGTTACCGGAGACAGCATGTTGCCTACCCTGACAAATATCAACGATATGTATCTTGCAAAACCAATAGGAAACAATGGCGGAATGATAAAAGGAGTAAACAAACTAAAGATAATAGTGAGCGAAAACGTATTGACAGAAACCAGGAATTTGGCAGTGATAAAGACAAAGACGCCGGCGGTAGTAAGAAACGCAGCGAGATATGTAGATACCGTGAAACCCATAAGTTATGATTTTGGAAGATTGTCATTTACAAATAAGACATCGGTATTGGAAGAAGATATATTTACAAAGCCGATAAGCATAACAATCCCATACACGTTAGTGGATATAGGTGAATTAAAGGAAGAAGGATTAAGGATATATTCATGGAACGGTAGGGAGTGGGAATTGGTGCCTGGAGTACATATAGTAGACAAGCTAAACAAGACAATAACAGCGAATGTGAAACGATTCACAACATATCGTATATTGGGCAGTTATCTTGCGACAGACCTGAGTAATGTGAAAGTATATCCTAACCCATATAAACCTAACATGGCGGTAGGTGGTAAGTTAAAGGTAATAAACCTGCCTATAAACAGTGAAATGAAGATATACACTGTATCCGGTGAATTGGCAAGGGAACTCAAAGAGGCAGACTTTGGTAATCTTGGCTGGCTTGAGTGGGATGGCAAGAATGACGATGGAGACAAAGTAGCCAGAGGAGTATATATTTATCAGATAAGAGACGCTACAGGCAGGAAGAAGACCGGGAAGGTAGGACTGATAAAATGAAAAGGTGTTCGAAGTCCAGAATTATAAAGTCTTAGGGTCTTAGAGGAGTTAGCTTGGTTAACTTAAGTGGTAAAATGAAAGCATACACTAAATCCGCAAGGTTTCGTTTAGCATAAAATATTAGAACTGTGATATTAATAAGAAATCCTCACTAAAGTCGCATAGTAATGCGACTGCTACATTGAGGATTTTTTTATTGACATTTTCTAACAGATGAATATAATATAAAAATATGAATATTTCTAATGTTGATTTAATTCTTGCTATACCGCTTTTGTTTTTTGCGGTTGTTGTTCATGAGTGTTGTCATGGCTGGGTTGCATACTTAAACGGTGATGATACTGCAAAAATGCAAGGGCGTCTTACTCTTAATCCTATCCCGCACATTGATATGATGGGAACAATAATACTTCCGTTGCTATTGATTCTTATTCATGCGCCAATTTTAATCGGATGGGCTAAACCGGTTCCGATAGATTATTACCGTCTTAATAATCCGGTAAAAGATATGGCGAAAGTCGGACTTGCGGGTCCGGGCTCAAATTTTGCAATGGCAATATTATCCGCTTTGATTATCTGGCTTTTCAAGATTACAGGTGCTGACCCCTATTCATCGGTTAATAATTTAATTATAAAACTTTTATACATTAATGTTCAGATAAATTTAGTGCTCGCTGTTTTCAATCTTATTCCGATACCGCCATTAGACGGTTCAAGAATACTTTCGGCGTTTTTACCTTCACATATTGCTTATAAATATAACCAACTTGAAAGATATGGAATTATTATAATATTTATTTTACTTTCGTTTGGTTTTCTTAATTTTTTGTGGTCAATAGTATCAGTTTTGCAAGGGCTTCTTTTTACGGGTGTCTGATAAGGAACCTGCCGGCAGGCAGGCAGGCGCGGAACTGGAGCGGGACAAAATTTAAAATATTTGTAAGAATATTAAAGATGCAGGCAGAGCAAGCTCTGCCACTACAATGATGATGTAGTTGCCGACCTTGGTCGGCGTTAACTCGAGTATAAGGATTTCAATGATTTAGCAGAGCTAACGCTCTGCGGCTACAATATCAATTGGTTTGTAGCTGCAAAGCGAAGCTTTGCCTAACTTGTAACAGACTGGATTATATATGAAACAGAGAGTATTGTCGGGGATGAGACCTTCTGGGAGACTGCATCTTGGTCATTTGCATGGTGCGCTTTCAAATTGGGTTGAGCTTCAGAAAAATTATGATTGTTTTTATTTTGTTGCCGACTGGCATGCTTTGACAACTGAATATGAAAACACAGATAAAATAAAACAATATTCAGTTGATATGGTAGTTGACTGGTTAGCTGTCGGACTTGACCCGTCAAAATCAACGTTTTTTGTTCAATCCCAAATTCAAGAACACGCAGAATTACATTTGATTCTATCAATGATTACTCCGCTTCCATGGCTAGAACGATGTCCAACCTATAAAGAACAACTCAAGGAAATAAAAACTCGGGATCTTTGTACATATGGTTTTTTGGGATATCCGGTGCTTCAAGCGGCTGATATTTTAATTTACAAAGCCGATAAAGTTCCCGTAGGTGAAGACCAACTACCTCATCTGGAATTAACAAGGGAAATCGCAAGAAAATTTAATTTACTCTATGGAAATATATTGGTTGAACCGCAGGCGATTCTCACCAAGACACCAAGAATACCAGGTAATGACGGTAGAAAGATGTCAAAATCACTGAATAATTGTATTTATATTTCAGATACTCCTGATACAATCTCAAAAAAAGTCATGACCTATATAACAGACCCCGCAAGAATTCACCCGACCGATAAAGGACATCCTGATATATGCCCAATTTTTGCACTTTGTGAAATTTATTCTAAAAACCTTAAAGAAATTGAGGAAATGTGCAAAAATGGAAAAATCGGATGCGTTAAGTGCAAACAGTCACTTGCAACTGAGATAATAAAATCATTAGAACCAATTCATAAAAAACAAAAAGAGATTAGAAAAGATATTAATTTAATTAATCAAATACTTAAAGATGGAAATCTTAAAGCAAAAAATGCTGCATCACAAACAATTTTAGAAATTAAAAAAGCGTTGAAACTATGGAATATGGAATAAAATTAGAAATTTTCGAAGGACCGATGGACCTTCTGCTTCACCTTATACAAAAGGATAATTTAGATATCTACGATATTCCGATATCTAAAATTACATCCGAATATATTTTATACTTGGATATCATAAAACAATTAAACCTGGATAGCGTTGGCGATTTTTTGATTATGGCTTCAACACTTATGAGGATAAAATCAAAAATGCTTTTACCAACGCATGACGATGAAGAGGAAGATGAATTCAATGACCCGCGTGATGAACTTGTTAAACGTTTGTTGGAATATAAAAAATATAAAGAAGCGGCAAATAAGCTTCGAAATAATCTTGAAAATCAAAAGGATTCTTTTTATCGCAAGGTGACGCCTGAATTTATTGATGAGGATTTCGGTGTAGAGGTAACGCTCTTTGATTTAATAGATGCTTTTAAAAGTGTTTTGGCAAAAGCAAAAAAATCATCAAAAGAAATAATAAAGGATGAATATACGATTGAGCAAAAGATAAGAGTGATACTTTCACTTTTAGAGGGTAAAAGTTTTGTTTCGTTCTATTCGCTTTTTGCAAAGGATGAAACCCGTGTATCTATCATAGTTACATTTTTAGCAATGCTTGAGTTGATAAAAATCGGGCAGTTATATGTAAGGCAGAATAATCATTTTAGCGAAATCAGGGTTTATCGGAAGGTTAACGAGCAAAGTGATTCACAAAAATTATAAATGGAGTTGAAAAAAATCTCAATATGGAACTAAAAAAAACAATAGAAGTGCTTTTGTTTGTGTCACAGGGACCGATGAAAATTGAAACGATTGCTTCAATAACAGGTGTAAAATCTGAAGACGAAATAAAAAAAACAATTCAGGAGCTATCCGAAGAGTATGAATCCAGGCAATCACCTTTCTATATAGTGGAAATAGCGGGAGGATGGCAATTTTCGACTAAAAGAGAATATGCACCTTCTATAAGAAAACTTTACAAAGAAGAGATAACCTTAAAGCTTTCTACATCAGCACTTGAAACACTTGCAATTGTTGCTTATAGACAGCCGATTACACGCGCGGAAATAGAACAGATACGGGGAGTTGAAGTAAGTGCTGTTTTAAAAAGTCTTGTCGAGAAAAATCTTGCTAGAATCAGCGGTAAGAAGGACACAATAGGGACTCCATTTCTATATGGGACAACCCAACAATTTTTAATTTATTTTGGTTTAAAATCAACAGAAGAACTTCCGTCTCTTGAAGAACTAAATGTTGAAGAGGAGCAAAAATGAATTATGCTAAAGAAAAAATCAGGAACGTGGCGATTGTAGGAAGCGGCGGAGCGGGAAAAACATCTTTAGTTGAGGCGATTTTGTTTAATGCCAAGATAACGAACCGGTTGGGGAAAGTGGAGGAAGGAAATACTACAAGTGATTATAATCCTGACGAAATTTCAAGAATATCCTCTATTTATACTTCACTAATGTCGTTTGAGAATAACGGTGTAAAAATAAATATTCTGGATACACCGGGATACTCTGACTTTATCGGTGAGGCGATTTCTGCTATTAGTGTAGCGGATTCGGTAATTTTTGTATTAGATGCCGCGACAGATATTGATGCAACATTTGAATATCTCTGGGAAAATTGCGACAAACCCAAAGTAATTTTTATTAATAAATTGGACAAAGAAAATGTGGATTTTGCAAAGACTGTAAAACAGTTAAAAGAATTTAGTGGCTTAACAATACCTGTTTTTTTACCGGATGGTACCAGTTCAAGTTTTTCTAAGGTAATTTCTTTGATTAGCGATACGGTTCCTGCTGAATTTAACAGCTATAAAGAAAAATATGTTGAAGCTGTATCTTCCAGTGATGATGTTCTTATTGAAAAATACCTTGAAGGTAAAGAAATTTCAAAAGATGAATTGTTTTCAGGACTAAAAAAAGGTATTAAGGCAAAGACTGTAATTCCTGTTTTGTGCGGGAGTGCAACTAAAAATGTTGGTTGTGATTTGATTGCAAATTTCATAACTGATTTTTTACCGCAGGGGGAAATTATATCCGGTTATGACAAGGCGTTAGCACTAGTTTTTAAAAGTGTTATTGAACCGCAGACGGGAAGTCTTTCTTTCCTTAGAATATATTCGGGGAAAGTTGTACAAGGTCAGGACCTTAAAAATGCCAACCGCCGTACTACAGAAAGATTGGGAACGTTATGTACATTGTTGGGTAAGAAGAAAACGGAAATATCAGAAGCAGAAGCCGGTGATATAATAGTTTCGGTAAAGTTGAAGGAAACTCAGACAAACGATATTCTTTGTGATGAGTCGCGTGCAACAGTAACTGCTGCGACTGAATCGGCTATAAGTAAGATTAAAACTATAATTTTTCCGGAACCGAGTATCAGTAAAGCAGTATTCCCTAAATCAAAAGGTGAAGAAGAAAAAGTTGCATCAGCACTTCAATCAATGATGCGTGAAGATCCTACAATCAAGTCATACTATAACAAAGAGACTAAAGAATTGATTCTATCCGGGTTGGGAGCACTTCATATAGAAATTGCAATTGCACGGGTAAAAGAAAGATATGGAATAGATGTTGAACTTAAACCGCCCAGAGTTGCTTATAGAGAAACAATTAAAGGGACTAAAGAAGTCCAGGGGAAATATAAAAGGCAAACAGGCGGGCGGGGACAATATGGTGATTGCTGGCTTAAGGTTGAGGCGATGGAAAGGGGAAAAGGATTTGAATTTGTAAATGCCATTCGTGAAGGCAGAATACCCAGAAATTATATTCCGGCAGTTGAAAAAGGCGTAAAAGAATCGATGGAGCAGGGAGTTGTTGCCGGTTATCCTGTAACCGACATGCGTGTCACGTTGTACGATGGCAGTTATCATGAAGTTGACTCGTCAGATATGGCTTTTAAAATTGCCGGAAGTATGGCGCTTAAAAAGGGTGTAACGGAAGCAAAACCTGTTATTTTAGAGCCGATTGCTGAATTAGAGGTTGTAATTCCTGATGACTATATGGGTGCAGTTATGGGTGATTTAAATGCAAGAAGAGGAAGGGTTATGGGTATGGATAGACTTGGTAAAAAACAGAAAGTAATAGCAACTGCCCCGTTATCGGAAGTTTCAAGTTATGCTACGGATTTGCGTTCAATTACAAAGGGTGCCGGGAGTTTTAAAATGAAGTTTTCACACTATGAAGAAGCACCTTCTATTGTTTCTCAGCCGTTAATAGAACTTTATCAGAAACAACAGCAGGAAGGCAGATAGTGGCATGAAAAGAATTCAGAACCTGAGACATTATGATAGCTCTTTCAACGGTATATAACATTTCAAAATATAAAGATCCGGTACTACTCGTTAATAAAATAAAGTCGCTTGGGTTTTGTTCTGTAGAATTAAGTGTAGAAGTTCCTGAAGATTTTATTAATTATATAACTGGAAATCTAAAAGTCGTTTCAGTGCATAACTTTTGTCCCAAGCTTGATTTTGTTCCAAAAGATAGGGTTCTTTGCAATGCATATCATATTTCTGCAATTAACAAAGAAGAAAGGGATAAAGCAGTAGAACTTACAAAAAAGACGATAGATATTGCCTGTAATACTGGTGCAAATGCAGTTGTTGTTCATTCAGGTGAAGTTGAAATGGAGTTATCCGGGGGGCTTTTAGCAAAAAAATATAAAGATACAAAAGGCAGCGGTGAATATAGTAAAACGTTGAAAATGTTTTTGCGTGAAAGAAAGATAAAATCAAAATTATTCCTGGATAATGTTTTGAAGTCGCTTGACGAAATTTTAAATTATGCTGTAAAAAAAAATGTTAAAATAGGAATTGAAAATCGTTTAATAGCGGATGAGATACCTTCGTTTGAGGAATATGCGGTTATTCTCGGCAAGTTTGACACGAATTATCTCGGTTTGTGGTATGATGTCGGACATTCAGTTGTTGCCGAGAAGCAGGGTATTGTAAAAAACCACATTGATTTTCTAAGAATGTTTTCTAGCCGGCTTATTGGTATGCATTTGCATGATGTTTCAGGTGTTCGTGACCACAAAGCGCCGGGAACCGGAGAAGTTAATTTTAATGAAATATCAGAATTTATACAAAAAGAAACAATTCTTGTTGCTGAAGTATATTCAACAGCAACAAAAGGCGAGCTGAAAAATTCAATGAAGTATTTGGAAAACTGCGGGTTTTGTAAATATTCAACCCCTGGAAAACTTAGTTTTTGTTGAAGAGACACAAAAACTATGATTACACAGACCTGCCTGACGGTAGGCAGGTTAAAAGTGAGATTACACAGATTAGAATTGTTTGATTTTTAACAATTACAATAGGAGAAAAAGATGCCTGAATTAAGAAGAGACCCGGTTATTGGCAGGTGGGTAATTATTACAACTGAACGGGGAAAAGTTCAGCCGGATGTTGAAAAAATTCACGAAGATTCTTTGACTAGTAACGGCGGGTGTCCTTTTTGTTTGGGGAATGAGAGTAAAACACCTCCCGAAATTTTATCTTTTAGAGAACCCGGGACCAGAAAAGACGAAAAGGGCTGGTGGGTCAGGGTTGTTCCTAATAAATATCCTGTTTTAAGGGTAGAAGGAAATCTTGGCAGGCGCGGTGAGGGTATGTTTGATTTTATGGATGGGATAGGTGCTCATGAAGTTGTTATAGAAACACCTAAACATAATGCCGCATTTTCAGATATAGAAAATAAGGATGTTGAAGAAATTATATGGGCATGGCGTGACAGGACACTTGATTTGAAAAAAGACATACGTTTTGAGTATATTTTAGTTTTTAAAAATCACGGGGCTGCTGCCGGTGCTTCGCTTGTGCATCCACATTCACAGATTATTGCTATGCCGACTGTTCCGGTAAGAGTTAAGCAGGAATTGGTGGGTAGCAGAAACTATTATGAATATAAAGAAAGATGTGTTTTTTGTGATATTATAAGGGAAGAGACAGAAGCAAATGTAAGAATTGTATCTGAAAACGCAGATTTTATTTGTATTACACCTTTTGCGTCAAGATTTCCTTTTGAAACATGGATACTTCCAAAAGTTCATTCATCAGTATTTGAGGATTTGCAAAAACACGAAGTTGTAAATCTTGCTATGATTTTAAGGGATATTAATGGGCGAATGAACAGAACGTTAGAAGACCCGCCTTATAATTTTGTCATACATAATTCACCTTGCCGTAGCGGAAAATCGCTATACTATCACTGGCATTTAGAGATGATGCCGCGATTAACAAAAGTTGCCGGATTTGAATGGGGAACAGGTTTTTATATAAATCCGACACCGCCGGAAGAAGCAGCAAAATTTTTGAGAGAAACTTAAAAAAAACGTTCGCAAGCAAATTTTCTTGATTTGCGCTCGGGAGCTTGTTTCGCAGAACCGTGTCCAGCTTGTGCTGGCACTCTCACTCGTTCCGCTGAATGTTTTAAGCGGAACTCCGTGAAGTTCTGCTCAACAACTCCCTCGCTCTGTGATTAGGTTGTGCGAAAATTTCTTGCTTACTTGCGATATTAATGCAATGTTAAGAGGTTTATATTTATGATTATTAAAAATGTGTATCCGGAAATAGAAGGTGGGTTGTATCCTGTTAAAACTGAGGTTGACAGGGGGTTTATTGTTTCTTGTGAAATTGAAGGCGATGAGCATCCTGTTTTAAGATACAAAAGAATATCAGAAAAAAAATGGAAAGAGATTTTAATGCTTAAAGAGGGTGTAAAATATACTGCATCATTTACTCCGATAACACCGGGTTTTTATCAATATACAATTGCCGGTTACAGTAAAATATTAGAAGTTATGGTTGAAAAAAAATACGCACGTTTTGCAGCTTGGTATGAAATGTTTCCACGTTCACAAGGTATTCAACCCGGGAAAAGTGCGACATTCACTGACTGCGAAAATCGGTTAACTGATATCAAAAAAATGGGATTTGACGTTATATATTTACCGCCTATTCACCCTATAGGCAGGTCTCATCGCAAAGGACCTAATAATTCGTTAAATGCCGGACCAAATGATCCCGGTTGCCCGTGGGCTATTGGTAACGAGCAGGGTGGTCACAAGTCTGTGGAGCCGGAACTTGGAACAGTTGAGGATTTTAAACATTTCGTAAAGGAAGCCAATAAAGTTGGGATTGAAATCGCACTTGATATTGCGTTACAGTGTTCTCCCGACCACCCATATGTTAAAGAACATCCTGAGTGGTTTCACAAAAGACCTGATGGAACAATCGCCTATGCTGAAAACCCGCCAAAAAAATATGAAGATATATATCCGTTAAATTTTTATCCGCCGAACAAAGATATGATGTGGCAGGAGATGAAATCAATTTTTGTGTTTTGGAGGAAACAGGGTGTCACCCATTTTCGTGTTGATAATCCTCATACAAAGCCGACAGAGTTTTGGGGGTGGGTCATACGTGATATAAAAAAAGAATATCCTGATACCGTATTTTTAGCGGAAGCATTCACAAATTATGAGAAGCTTGAAGAACTTGCAAAAGTAGGTTTTTCACAATCATACACATATTTTACCTGGCGGAACGGGAAAAATGAATTGATAGAATATGTCTTAAAATTAACAAATTTTTATTTAAAGGATTTTTTACGGGCAAATTATTTTACCAACACTCCTGATATATGCCCGCCGATAATTCAGTCGGGAGGACAGCCTGCTTTCAAAATGAGAGTCGCGCTCGCTTCCACGCTTTCTTCAGTGTATGGTATTTATAGCGGTTATGAACTTTGCGATGGAAATGCTTTTCCCAGAACCGAAACTTATGCCGACTCGGAAAAATACCAGTATAAGGTTTGGGATTGGAATAAACAGGGAAACATAAAAGATTATATAGCTAAAATCAACGAAATACGGAACTCTAATCCTGCATTGCAACAATACGATAATTTAAGAATTTACAATTCCATTAATGACAATATATTTTTCTATGGAAAAAAATATGGAGACAATATAATTCTAATTGCGGTAAATGTTAATCCTTTTGAAATTCAGAATGCAAGAGTGACCGTACCTGTTGAAGAGTTTGGTATTTCATCAGATACGGATTATATTGTAGAAGAATTGATTACCGGTAAGAAGTATGTATGGCATGGCAGAGAAAATTATGTTCGTCTTGAACCCCACAAAGAACCTGTTTATATATTTCGTGTAGTAGCGCGCCCTTGGCGCGCCACAAAAAATGAACCTCAAAACGAACTTGCAGTACAACATTCAAAAAAATTCTTTGAGTTACGGGAAAAGGTTACAAAACACAATGATGTCTATGCGAGAAGAGAATTAGCAGAATTTTTTAATAACGAAATTTTATGGCGAGTTTATACCGGTGAAACTTTTGATGAAAATTATGCTAACACGATAAATATAGAAGCAAGAAAATATGAGTTCCAGTCAATTATTCATGCTTATATAACAGCACCTGGACATTAATTCAAAACATAAAAAAATCATACCCCTCAACTCTTTCTTCTCCCCACAGGGGAGAAGATGAAAGATGAGGGGTGAATTATGATGTTTTTTGAAGATAAAAAAATATTTTTTGTTTAATTCATTAAAATAGTTATATCTTGATTAAAATAGGAGCGTATAATAATGAAAGTAACAATGATGGCAAAAGAGTATCCTCCATATGTTTATGGAGGGGCAGGAGTTCACTTAAGGTATTTGGCACAGGAACTTTCAAAAATAATGGAAGTTGAAGTAAGGTGTTTTGGAGACCAGAAAATTGATGAAAAAACACTGAAAGCAATCGGCTATAAGGGTTGGGAAAAATTAAAAGGTAAAAAGTTCTCACCTACTCTTGAAACAATGTCTACAAATCTTATTTCCGTTTTAGAGGATATTAATTCCGATGTTGTTCATACACATACATGGTATGGGCATTTTGGCGGACTTCTTGCCAAAATATTATATAACATTCCGTTCGTTGCAACCTGTCATTCGTTAGAGCCCCTTAGGCCTTGGAAAGAAGACCAGTTAGGCAGAGGATATCAATTGAGTGCCTGGATTGAAAAAATATGTATAGAATCAGCAGATAAAATTATTGGTGTTTCAGGTTTAATGAAACAGGATATACTTAAGTATTTTACTATTTCTCCTGACAAGATTGAGGTTATTCATAACGGGGTTGACTTGAATAAGTGGAAATATACACCTTTGAGCCCGTCATTGAAAAAAGAATATGGTATAGCAGATGATTATATACTTTTTGTAGGCAGGCCTACGCCTCAGAAAGGAATGGAATATTTAATTGATGCTGCCGACGACATTCCCGTCCAGATTGTTTTCGGTGCTTATGGTGCTGATACTAAGGATTATGAAGAACAAATGACGAAAAAAGTTGAAAAGAAAAAGAATATTGTTTGGATTCATAAATTACTTAAAGAAGAAGAATATATTCAGTTATATAGTTCAGCAAAAGTTTTTGTTTGTCCTTCAATTTATGAGCCGTTTGGAATAATTAATCTTGAAGCTATGGCATGTAAAACACCTGTAGTCGCTGCTGCAACAGGCGGGATTTTAGAAGTTGTTATGCCGGAGGAAACAGGTATTCTGGTCGAGCCGAAAAATTCAAAACAAATAGCGGATGCTGTTAATAGACTTTTAAAAGATGAAAAATTAAGAAATAAATTCAGCGAAAACGGGCGAGCACGTGTTGAAAAATATTTTTCCTGGGAATATATTGCTCAAAAAACAAAAAAACTCTATGAGAGTCTTGTAAAATAAACTGTTGTCAGAAGGATTTCGTTAAGCAAGGTTATAGAAAGTGTTTTTAGGATTTAAACTCTAAAAACCCTATAACTCTATAACTAAAACAATTTTCCTTTTTGTTTTAGAATAAAAAAAATATATATGGATATTTTGAAAAAATATAATTATGATGAAAAGTTGTTTGAGGATTTAAGAAAAAAGTTTCTGTCGGGTGAATTTTCCGATAAAAATAACATTATCAAGGGAAAGGTGGAATCGCCTGATGAAACAAAATTTTTTAATTCAGAGAAAGATTTGGATACAAAACAAACATTGGCTGAGGTTGGGGCTGCTGCAATAAAGAGTAAAAAATTAGGTATTGTGGTTGTTAACGGCGGGATGGCGACAAGATTTGGCGGGGTTGTCAAAGGGATTGTTGAAGTTTATGATAAAAAGAGTTTTTTACAGATAAAACTTGAACAAATAAAAAAAGTTAACTTAAAATATAATGTTTCAATTCCGATTTACATAATGAATAGCTTTGCAACAGAGAATTCGACACTTAAATATCTTAAAGAAAACGGCTATTTCGGGCTTGAAAATAATATAAAGTGTTTTAGTCAGTTTATTGCAAAACGATTGAATATTGACGGGAGTTATTTTTTGCCGGAAAAAGACAGTTATTACGGTCCGGGACACGGCGATTTTATTTACGCGTTTCAAAAAAGCGGTTTTCTGAATGATTTTATTAAGAATGGCGGCGAACATTTATGGTATTCTAATGTAGATAATCTTGGAGCCACAATAGACGAGCAGATTTTGGGGTACCACATAGAAGGAAAATCGGAAATGACCGCTGAACTTGCCGTAAAATATCCCGGAGATAAAGGCGGTGCTCCGGCAGTTGTTGACGGGCATGTGGAAATTGTAGAGCAGTTCAAGTTCCCTCCGGATTTTAACCAGGATTCAATTTCTGTTTTCAACACAGCAACTTATGTTTTTAAAGCAAGTGCACTAAAAAGCTCCTTTTCATTACCTTTTTATTATGTTGAAAAAAAGGTCGGGGATAAAAAAGTTATACAGTTTGAACGGCTTACCGGTGACCTTTCTGCAATGCTAAAGACAAAATATGTTGTTGTTGATAGAGAAAAAAGATTCATTCCGATAAAGACCCCGGACGATTTAGAGAGAGATAGAAATAATCTTAAAAAGAGGTTTGACTAAAAGTTTTAATTTTAAGAATACTGAATATTTGATTTAAAAATGTTAAAAAAAATAGTTATTATTTATATTGTTTTTGTTATTATACTTTCATGCATGGTCATCATACCGTTGAAAAACAGAATTCATAACGAAGACAACCATTCGGTGGCATTAGCGATTGAATATGATGATGCGGCTAACTTTTTCGGAGTTGAGAAATTAGTTGATTTTAAGAATGCCGGAATAAATACGGTCGTAATATCAGATGAAAAAGCAAAAGAATATTATGAGGAAAGCGGCGAGATAAAATACAAGAAACTTCCACAGGAAAAATATTATGGACCGTCGCCGGAAAAAATTTCAAATGCTTCAAAACTGAATCTTAATATTGTTTTGTCTGTACAGGGAGATATTTCTAAAGTGCCCGTAAAAACGCCGGGCATATTATCTGTTATTTTATCTGACGATTTTTACGGGGAAATTCCAAAAGATTTTGATTATACTTTCGGGCTTGTTGAATTTGCCAAGCAGAAAGAAGTTAGAAAAATATTGGAAAATACATCTACGGGATTCAGGGTATTTAAGACAAGATGGGAAGGGGATTATAAGAAAAATCTTGAAAGAATAAAAAGAGCAGTCTTAGAAAGGAATGTAAGGATAGTTATTGTTGATTTGGCACAAACTGATTTGGAGAATGCAATTGAATATATCCGTCAATCAAAAAATGTCCTGAAAGAAGCCGGATTTAACATAGAAAGACCTGCTCCGGTAAAAGATATAAACGTTAAACTTTTGAAATACACTATTTTTTTAAAAATCATTTCATTGCTTGTAGCATTATTATCTCCGGTATTTATATTTTTGTTATTGCCAAATCTCAGTTTTATATTCACCAAGAGGTCCCCTGTTTTAAAGACAGTTGCTGCTTTTCTTATATTAACACTAATTTCTTTATTATCCGGAGTTATAATTGCAGGTGTTTTATCAATGAAGAATTTTATGCTGGAAGTTGATTTATTTAGCGGAGTAAAGATAGCTTCAATTATGCCTGTGCTTTTTATATGTTATATGTTATTTAAAGATAATTTTAATGGGTTTCTAAAAAAAC
This sequence comes from Elusimicrobiota bacterium, assembly GCA_028718185.1. Classification (NCBI taxonomy): domain Bacteria; kingdom Pseudomonadati; phylum Elusimicrobiota; species Elusimicrobiota bacterium. Next base: position 11,348 of record JAQUMH010000002.1, on the reverse strand, counting down.
CTGTGTTATATATTGAATTGTTTTCTTTAGGTGTTTTGATTTTGGCAGCAGGTTTTTATATCATGAGAACCGGAAATTACGGCAGTATTACTTCTACGGAAGATACTTTCCGTTCTTTGCTGGAAAAAATATTTTATATCAGACCTCGTCTCAAGGAATTTTGTATCGGTCACCCGTTTATGCTGTTAGCTAGTTATCTTAAGTATAATGTAAAAAGTTATATGTGGAAACCATTTTTTGTTATTGGAATAATCGGGCAGATTTCAATAATAAATACATTTTGCCATATTCATACTCCATTTTATATTTCACTTTTAAGAAGTTTTAACGGAATATGTTTTGGGATAATTTTAGGTATAATATTAATTTATATTTATTCATACTTTCTTGGTAAAACAGCAAATGTCTGATATAGTTATTTCCGGTTATTATGGTTTCAAAAATACAGGCGATGAACTTATTCTTAAAGCAATAGTAAATGATTTAAGATTTTACAAGCCTGGGATAAAAATTACTGTATTGTCAGCGACACCAAAAGAAACGGCAATAACATATAATTTGCGCTCAATTAACAGATGGAATCTTTTTACCATATTAAAAGAGATTAAAAATTGTAAAATGCTTGTTTCGGGTGCCGGCGGTCTTTTCCAGGACACGACAGGTTCTTTAAGTCTATGGTATTACCTTTTAATAATATTTATTGCAGCTATTTTCAAAAAGACTGTTTTTGTTTATGCTGTAGGTATTGGTGAAATCAGGCATTTATTCAATAGATATTTTATTAAGAATTGTTTTAATAAAGTAAACCGCATTACAGTACGTACACGACAAGATAAAGAAATGTTAGAATCTTTCGGGGTAAGGAAAGAAATTACTATTACGGCAGATCCGGTGTTCGGGCTTGATTTAGAGCCGTATAAAAAGAACAATAATATACAAAATAATCAAATAGGTGTAATTATCAGAAAAACCGGTAATTGGAAAAAGGATATAAAAATATTTTCCGAACTTTCAAGGTTGTTCATGGAAAATACGGGGACAAAAATTATTTTTATACCATTTCAGAAAACATCAGATTTGAAAATACTTAGAATGATACAAAATGAGATTGCTCAAAAGACAGAAATTTTTATCTGGGAAGAAATTGATGATATATTAAAGCTGTTTTCACGGCTGGATGTAATTGTCAGCATGCGTTTACATGGTTTAATTCTTGCATCAAAGTATGGGATACCATTTGTCCCTATATCAAGATATTCGAAAATTACAAATTTCCTTAGTCTGATTGGGTATGAAAACTCCGCGAAAATAAATGAGTTTACGTCCGGAGATATTTATAAATATACGCTAAACGAAATATCAGGCAAAAAGAATGGTATAAATAAAACGTTTGAAATATTGGAAGATTTAAAAAATAAGGCAAAAAAAACAGCCGAATTGTGTATTTCAGAGCTTGAAAGGAACAAATTATCATGAAATATATTAAAAAACTATCGTTACTGGGAATTATTTTTATATTAGTCAGTTTGATTTTTTATGGATTTTTTTCACTTGTTTTAAAGAATCTGTTTTCTTATCTTACATTACTTGAAGAACGGGTTGAAATTGTTGCATTCATAAGCGATAATGTAGAAAATGATAATCAAAAGGACGAACTTTTAAAAAAGATAAGCGATATTGAAACAATAGAAAAAATAAAATATACCTCCAAAGCAGAAGCGATTGAAGAGTTTAAGAAAAACCAGGAATTTGCCAAACAAATTAAAATTCTTGACGAAAACCCGCTTCCCGCAACAGTCGATATTTATTTAACGAAAAAAGATCCCGAGACAATTAAAAGGGTAGCAGAAGAAGTCAAATTAATAGACGGTATAGAAGAAATATATTACACTTCAGTTGAAGCTGAAAATCTGCTAGCGATAAATAAAGTATTTAGAAACTTAAGCAGGTTTGGAAATCTTATTTTCAGCTTATTTATTATTATTTCATTTGTTGCTGTATTTTTGTCGACAAATAAAAAAGAATATATTCACGGAATATATGACGGAATTGTCGGGGGAGGAATTGGTTTTTATATCTTAAATATAATTTATAAACATTTATTTGTTCCAAATTTTAAGGCACCGGTTTTCTTTTCGAGATATGAAATTATATTAATTTTAATAATTGTAATAGTTGCAAGCTTAGCATTGAGAATACCAAAAAATGTTTTTTCAAAAAAACAATAAAAAGAAAATAATAGGCTTAAAACGGCAAACTGAAAATCAATTCATGAAGGTTTTAGCGGGGATTATTTATTTCAGTATAATTGCTTTTTCTTGTATTTGTTATACTTATGCTGATAATTATGATAAACAGATAAAAGAATATAAACAGAAAATAAAAAAGAGTAAAAAAGAGCTGACCGGGGTTAAAACAGAAATTTCTAAAAAAGAAGATAATGTAAAAATTATAAAAAAAAAGGAAGCGTCAATAGAATCACAACTTGAAAATATTCTAAGAAACCTTGAATCAACAAAAATTGAATTACAAAAAACAAAAATATTGATTGCTCAACAGCAAAAATCTATAGACGGTTTAAAAATTAAGTTAGAAATAACAAAGAAAGAAATGATTAAGTGGAAAGATACGCTAAGAAACGAGATAAGGTTTGCATATATCCAGGGAGTAGGAAGACCGGTTACTGATGAATATTCGGCAAGGATATTGCTTTCTTCGAATTCATCGGCTGATTTGGTAAAACGTTATAAATTCTTGCAGCTTTTAGCAAGACAAAAATCGTTCGTTTATCTTCAAACAGCAAAAAATGTAAACAAATATGAATCACTTAAAATTAAACTTGAAAGCGGGATGGAAGAACTGAAAAATCTTGAATTAAAGAAAGGTATTTCAGAACAAACATATTCAAGACAAAAAAATGATAAAAAACAGCTTCTTTCAACTGTTGTTAAGAAACGCATTTTTTATGAACAGGAAATTGGCAGCTTAAGAGACTCTGAAACGATGCTTTCTGAATTAATAGATCTTTTAGAAAAAAAAGCTAAAGAAACAGAAAAACAAAAAGAAGAAGAACGGTTATCCAGGATTAAAATGTCGAAAAAGAAAGGTTTAATATCCTGGCCTATAGAAGGTGAAACATCTGATTTAAGAAAAAATGTTTCATCAATTTTTGGCAAACAAAAACATCCGGAACTGGATACTTGGGTAATTAACAACGGGATAAGAATAAAATCAATACTTGGTCAGAATATAATTGCAATAGATAAAGGAAAAGTAGTTTTTGCCGGTGAGTTTAAGTCATATGGGAAAATGGTAATTATTGACCATTTAGGAGGGTTTTATTCCATATACGGTAATCTTGATAAAATAATGGTTAAAGAAGAACAGGAAATACAAAAAGGTGAAGTCATAGGTATCGTAGGGATTTCAGTTTATACGCAGGATGCATCGCTATATTTTGAATTAAGGCGAGATGGTGTACCCCAGGACCCGCTTAGCTGGTTGAAGTAAAAATAGCCGGTCACAAAACTAAAGGTTAAGAATAGAGGTTGTTGTTGAAGTTAAAATATAGATTATTACTGGTGTCATTGCGAACCGAAGGTGAAGCAATCTCGTAGTTTTTAAATAGAGATTGCCACGCCCGCCACTGAACCGTTGGCGGGCTCGCAATGACAGCATGAGGGTTAAAATATATTAGCCCATAAATTCTCCGACCGACAATTAGTTTCATACAGGCTTTGAAGTAAAAATTTACAGGAGGTAAAATGTTTAAGAAAAAGAAAGGATTTTTAGTTTTGGTGTTATTTTTAATAATAGGAGTATCATTATTAAAGTATGACATGGTCAAAGCAGCTTCTGATGACGTCTATAACCAGATAAAGATTTTATCACAGATACTGGTATATGTAAGAGAAAGTTATGTAGATGAGCCGGATATGAAAAAGCTTATTTACGGTGCTGCTGACGGAATGATGAGGACACTTGACCCTTTTTCTCAGTTCATGGAACCTACTGAAGCAAAAGAGATGAAAGTTCATACAGAAGGTCATTTTGGGGGTTTAGGAATCAGAATATCCGAATCAAATGACGGTTGGATTACAGTAGTTACACCTATACCAGGGACACCGGCGTGGAGAATGGGTATTTTACCGGAAGATAAAATTATAAAAATTAACGGCGAAGATGCCAAAGATCTTTCAACAGATAAGGCAGTTGAAAAATTGCGGGGTCTCCCCGGCACCAAGGTAACGATAACTTTATTTCGTAAAGATAAAGAACCGTTTGATTTAACATTGACGAGAGAAGATATTCCGGTTGTAACGGTTGTAGGAGCGAAGATGCTTACTGATACCATAGGTTATTTTAGGGTTACTGAAATGAACGCAAAAACAACCGAAGAATTAGACATTGCGCTTTCTGAGCTAACGAAGCAAGGTATGAAGTCAATTGTTTTTGATTTGAGAAATGACCCGGGCGGGTTGCTGAATACTGCTGTCGATATCTGTAAAAGATTTGTCGGTGAAAATAAATTGATTGTTTTTACCCAGGGCAGAAAGTTCCCGAGACAGGATTACCGCAGCGATTCAACTGCTCCTTATGCAAATGTTCCTATGGTTGTTTTAGTTAATAAGGGTTCTGCATCCGGGGCTGAAATAGTTGCCGGTTGTATGCAAGATCACAAGAGAGCAGTTATTATAGGAATGCAGTCATTCGGTAAGGGTTCTGTCCAATCGCTTCTTCCGCTTGAAGGTGGAGCATCGCTTAGACTAACAACTCAAAAATATTATACGCCATCCGGGAGAAGTATTCATAGAGATCCAGTGAAAAAAACGGGTGGAATAACTCCTGATATAGTTATCGATGTTACACGCGAGACAGAAATTGCACTTCAGAAACAGGAATTAGATGATGAAATTGCAAATGCTAAAGATAAAGGTAAAGAAAAGGATAAAGATAAAGATAAAAAATCTGTTTCACCTGCAGCGGGTAAGCCCGACGCTTACAATGTTGTAACATCAACTGCAATTGTTCAAAATGTAAAAGCAAAAGATGAAATTCTTGAGAGAGGGATACAGATTTTACAAGTAAGAGATATTCTAATCGGTAAATAAAGAATGAAAAAACTCTGGCGACTTTTGATTCTTGTAATTATATGTATTATAATTATATTCTATTTCCGTAGTAGACCGGAAGATCTTTCTACATTGTCAAACCAAATTGACATTAAAATTAACAAAATATTAACAGATTCCGGGGTAACTAACGAAGAAGTAGTACGGAATCTCCGTATTGAAAAAGAATCAAAAGTCGCAAAGTGGATTGAAGTTAATAAAGATATAAAAACTGATACAAAAAAGATAGCTGATATAGTTGTAAAAGTGAAAGTTGGGCTTGAAGAATATTATGGTGTAAATACTGATTTCGACGGGAAAAATAATTTACTTTTGATTTTAAAAAACGGGATTATTTTAAATAAGATTTTATTTTTGCCGGCTAAACCTGTAAAATTAAAAGCAGCAATTTTAATTGATGATATAGGATATAAAAAAGATGAGTTAGAAAGCTTTTTAAAGTTGAATATTCCTCTTACATACAGTATTCTTCCTTATGAAAGATATTCTGCTTATCTTGTTAGCGAGTTGAAAAAAAACAATCAGGAATATTTTTTGCATCAGCCGATGGAACCCGAAAGATACCCAACTGTAAATCCCGGCAAGGCAGCAATTTTACTGAATATGTCTGCTAAAGAAATAGAAAATATGGTATTAAGAAATCTTAAAAATGTTGAAGGTGTAACAGGCGTAAATAATCATATGGGAAGTGCTTTTACACAAGATAAAAGTAAAATTACAGAATTTTTGAACGTTATAAAACAAAAAAATCTTATTTTTGTCGATTCAAGTACGTCAAATAAATCTGTCGCATATAAAGTTGCTGTTAATATGAATATAATCTCACGAAGAAACGAGGTTTTTTTGGATAACGAGGACAATCTCGAATACATTTTAAAACAACTTTATTTACTAAAGAAAAAAGTAGAGAAAAATGACGGATGTGTAGCAATAGGACACATACATACAAAAAATCTTCCGTTAGCACTTTATAAAGTTATTCCTGAATTTAAAAAAGCAGGTATTTCTTTTTTAACTGTTTCGGAATATGTTAAGAACGAGGGAACCGTTAAATAATGGTTATAGGGTTATTGGGTTATAGAGTTAAAACCCTAAAACCCTATAACTCTAAAACTCTATAAACTTTACTTTATGAATATTCTTGGGATTGAAACTTCTTGTGATGAAACGTCGGCTGCTGTTGTAAAAGACGGAAGATTTATTTTGACAAATGTTGTATCGTCACAGATAAAGATTCATAAGAAATACGGTGGAGTTGTTCCTGAACTTGCGTCACGGCAGCATCTTGAAAATATAAATGTGGTAATTGAAGAAGCTTTAAGAAAAATAAAAAAGATTGATGCTGTTAGTGTTACGAAAGGTCCGGGACTTATTGGTTCACTGCTTATTGGTACAACAACTGCGCAGGTAGTTTCAGATATATTAAAAGTTCCGATTGTCGGTGTAAATCATATTGAAGGGCATATTTTTGCCAGTTTCATAAAAACAGATAGACATAGAAAGCAGGAATCAGCACTTGTTCCACCGTTCATTGCCCTTGTCGTTTCCGGAGGGCATACTGACTTGATTCTTGTTAAAGATATGGGGAAATATGAAATTTTAGGCAGGACCCGTGATGATGCTGTGGGTGAAGTTTTTGATAAAATTGCAAAATTTATGAAGTTGGGTTACCCTGGAGGACCTATAATAGATAGATTATCAAAACAGGGAAATCCGGAAAAAATAAAATTTCCTAGACCATATATGCATGATTCTTGGGATTTTTCTTTTTCAGGGCTCAAGACTGCAATTATAAATTATATTTTTGCAAATAAAATTGACATAAAAAAACGGAACCGGCAGATTCTTGATATTTGTGCTTCATTTCAGCAGGCGTGTGTTGATGTTCTTGTAAAAAAAACAATTATGGCATCTGTGAAATACAATATTAAAAAAATAGTTTTAGGCGGAGGCGTTTCTTCTAATTCGCAATTACGTTCAACTTTTGTTGAAAAATGCAAGGCAGAGAATATAAAATTATTTATACCTGAAATAGTTTTATGTACAGATAATGCAGCTATGATTGCTTCAGCAGGATATTTTAAAATAAAGAAATGCGGATGTGGAGAAGAAATAAAACCGTCAGCAAATCTTGAATTGGAGAATTGGTGAAAATATGAAATGTGATTTTATGCTGGATACTGAACGATTTCACAGGCAGGGTTTTCCTGAAGCAGTTTATTCGCTGGGGAAGACAGAAGAACAGATTGTGAAAATTATAAATAAACTTGTAAAAAGCCGGAACCCTTTAATAGTGACAAAGATTGAAAAAAAATTGGCTTTGAAAATAAAGAAAAAGTTTGCAAAAAATAATCTTAAATATTATGAAAAAGCGAAGATTTTAGCAGTAAACCCGGTAAAAATATCCGGTAACGGTTATATTGCAGTGATAACAGCGGGAACATCAGATGTTTCTGTTGCAGAAGAGTCTGCTGTGGTTGCTGAATTGCTTGGCAATAGGGTTGAAAGGATATACGATGTTGGTGTTGCAGGAATTCACCGGCTTTTCAAACATGAAAAAATAATAATAGAAGCATCTTGTGTTGTTGTATGCGCCGGAATGGAAGGTGCTTTATCTTCAGTTGTAGGCGGTCTTGTATCAAAAGTTGTTATAGGTGTTCCGACATCTACCGGTTATGGCACAGGTAAAGGCGGTTATTCTGCACTTTTAACAATGTTAAATTCCTGTTCTCCTAACGTTTGCGTTGTTAATATAGATAATGGTTTTGGAGCGGGGATTATTGCAAATATTATAAATAAAATGAGAAATTGTTGAAAAATCCAACAATTCCTGATTACAACGATTAAAGACAATATTAAACAGACCTGCCTGACGGTAGGTAGGTTAAGACCAGGCGGTAGTATATGTGTAATAGGTTTTCGAAATTTGTGTATTAACTTATGAAAATAGCATATTTTAATTGTTCGTCCGGAATTTCAGGTGATATGATTTTATCATCTCTTGTTGATGCAGGGGTTAATGAAAAACATCTTATAAGCCTGTTAAGAAAAATACCAATTGCTAAATATTCCATGAAGTTTTCCAATATTCAAAAAAATGGAGTTCATGCAAAGTTTTTACACTTGACCGGTGGTGAACAGATAAGAGAGTTTTCAAAAGTTAAAAAGATAATAAAAAATTCAAAAATTCCTGAAAATATCAAACAACAAGGTTTAAAAATCTACTCAAAACTTGCCTATGCAGAGTCAAAAGTACATTCAACGTTAATTGATTCTGTTCACTTTCATCAGATTGCAGAAGTAGATACGATTATTGATATTTTTGGCACAGCTATCGGATTAGAAGCGTTAAAAATAGAAAAAGTTTATTCATCACCGTTGAACCTGGGAGTGCCTGCGCCTGCGACAATTGAAATTATAAAAGGGATTCCTGTATATTCAACAAGTACGATAAATGAGCTTGTAACACCAACAGGTGCTGCGATTATTTCAGTATTAGCTGAAAAATATGGACCAATACCGGAAATGAGAATATTGCAAACGGGCACGGGAGCGGGACAATTGGATTTTGAAAAGCCCAATGTTTTAAGAATTTACATAGGTGAATCTGAAAAAAAGTACTTTTCGGATGATAAAAAAATAGTTCTTGAAACTAATATTGACGATATGGATGCCCGTATTTTTCCATATGTTCAGAATAAGCTTTTGCAAAACGGTGCATGTGATGTATGGTTTTCAAATATCTATTCAAAAAAGGGCCGTCCGGGAATAATATTATCCGCAATTACAACAGAAGAAAATGAATTAAAAATTGCCGATATTATTTTTTCTGAAACGACAACATTAGGCATTAGAAGAGTTCCGGTATCGCGTTGGATATTAAAAAGAAAGAAAGAAGGTGTTTATAAAATTGCAAAATTGAAATATTTAGAGAAAAAAACCGTAGAATATGATGAAGCAGTGAAAATAGCAACCAAAAAAAATATTCCATTATTGAGGATTCTGTAAGTTAAAAGTGCTTGACAAAATACGAAAAATCCTTTATAATTCGAGGAGTATCAATTAGAGGAATTTATGGCTGTAAAAAACATGGCTTTAAAAAAGAAACTTGGTGACCTCCTGGTGGATGTAGGGATAATTACGCCCCAGCAGCTTCAGGATGCCACCGAAGAACAAAAAAGACGTGGTGGAAAACTTGGTGTTATTCTGATGTCGTTAGGTTATATAACTGAGGATGTTCTTTTAGCGTTTTTAGGTAAACAGTGCGGTGTATCTTATGTTTCACTCTCCGAATATGGTCAAATCGCCGAAGACATTGTAAAATCTGTTTCTGAATCAGTAGTAAGACACCAGAATCTTATTCCGATTGCAAAAGAAAACAATGTACTTACAATTGCAATGGCAGACCCGCTAAATGTTTTTGCAACCGATGATTTACGGCTTATGACCGGCTGTGAAATAAATGTGGTAATTGCCTCTGAAGCAGAGATAAAAGCAGCTATAGAAAAATACTATGGTAGTAAAGCATCAATGGATGACATAGTAAAGGATATGGAAGTTCAGGGTGTTGATGCAAATGTTGATATTGTAAAGGAAGTTGACGCAGGAAAAGATATTACATCACTTGAGGCAGAAGGTGAAGATGCTCCGGTAATAAAAATAGTTAACTTGTTATTATCCGGTGCAGTAAAAGCAAAAGCTTCCGATATACATATTGAACCATATGAAAAATCACTTCGTGTAAGATATAGAATTGACGGTGTGCTGCATGAGGTTGCAGCACCTCCTAAAAGAACACAAAATGCGATAGCATCCCGTTTGAAAATAATGTCAAGTCTTGATATTGCAGAAAGACGGCTTCCTCAGGATGGAAGAATAAAAATAAAAGTTTTGAATAAAGAAGTGGATTTGCGTGTATCGGTTCTTCCGACTGCTTTCGGTGAGAAGATTGTTATGCGTATTTTGGATGCGTCATCGTTGTGTCTTGATTTATCGAAACTCGGTTATGAGCCGGACACGCTTGCCGTTTATCAAAAAAATATGAACATTCCTTATGGAATTGTTCTGGTAACGGGTCCGACAGGTTCAGGTAAATCAACTACTCTTTATTCTACGCTTGCCCAGTTAAATCAGCCGGATGTTAATATATCCACCATCGAGGACCCGGTTGAATATGTTTTGGAAGGAATAAATCAGGTTCAGGCAAGACCGGATATAGGACTTACATTTGCAGCCGGATTAAAATCATTTTTACGTCAGGATCCTGATATCATAATGGTCGGTGAAATTCGTGATACCGAAACTGCAGAAATAGCAATCAATGCTGCATTAACGGGTCATCTTGTTTTCTCGACACTTCACACAAATGACGCGCCCGGTGCTGTTACGCGTCTTAACAATATGGGAATAGAACCGTTTCTAACGACATCAACTGTTATTATGGTGGTAGCACAGCGGTTGGTTCGTGTGATATGTCCGGATTGTAAAGAATCATATGAGCTTCCGGCAGATGTGCTTATTTCGTCCGCTATGTCACGGAAAGAAGTTGGGGATGCCAAAAAAATACAACTTTTTAAAGGCAGAGGTTGTGATAATTGTTCCAATACCGGTTACCGCGGGCGTTTAGCGTGTTATGAAGTAATGGAAATCACTGATAAAATAAGGGAATTAATTTTAGACAGAGCATCTACTCATGTAATCAAACAGGCAGCAGTTGAAAATGGCATGACTACTCTTCGGGCAGCAGCACTAAGGAAAGTTCTTGCGGGTGTAACAACTGTTGAAGAAATGATGAGAATTACTTTTGCAGATGCAGAATAATGATATTTTTAAGGACTTTTTCAAAAGACACTAATTAAGGAGTAAAACGACTATGTTAAGTATGGACGAGTTATTGAAACTTATAATTCAAAAAAATGCTTCTGATTTGCATCTTACTGTCGGTGCACCTCCAATGTTAAGAATTGACGGCGAGGTATTCCATTCGCATTTTGAAAAACTTACGCCTGATGTATGTCAACGGCTGATTTATTCTCTTTTGACTGATAAGCAAAAAGAGAAATTTGAAGCGACAAATGAATTAGATTTGTCGTTCGGTATAAAAAGTATCGGCAGGATAAGAATGAATGTTTTTAGACAGCGGAATTCAGTAGCAGCTGCTTTAAGGACAATACCTGAAAAAATACTTACATAGATCGGAAGAGCACACGTCTGAAC